>DATAFT010000432.1:0-16558 GCA_036257295.1 Thermoanaerobaculia bacterium | reverse complement strand
GCCGTAGAGGCCGCATACGGCATAAACCTTGGCCAGGCGCAGCGAGGCAACTGAGCGCGGCGCGAACGCGAGCGTCACGCCGATGCCGGTTGCCGCCGCCAGGTAGAGCAGGGCCTGGAGCGCGTAGAGCCTGGTGGAGTCGAAAGGCGGCAAACCCGGCCCCGGACGCCGGCGGTGACGAAGCATCCACGCCACCAGCCCGAGAAAACAGATCACGGCCACTGCCGCGATCACCGCGAACCACTGAACTCCGGCGCCGCCGGCCAGGAAGCGCCAGACCAGGCCGGCGGCTCCGGTTTCGAGCAGCACAGCGCTCGCCCACGTGGCCGAAGGGGGAGGCAGAGCCGAGGGGAGCAGCATCGGCAGCAGCCGTTGCGCCGACCCGAAGATGGTCATGGTCGCCCAGCCGAGCGCCGCGAGGTGGACGTGGGCGTATAGCCGCCCGAGCGGCTCCCCGCCGAGGAACGGGCCCACGCGGTTCAGCCCCAGCGCGAGGCCGAGCACGCCGGCGCCGACGATGTTGAGGAACGCCAGCAGGTAGTGGAGCTTGACTCCGAACTCGATCGGCGAGCGTCGCAACGCCGCCGCCGTTCGAGCCCCGACCAGCCCCACCGTCGAGAGCACGAGCACGCCGGCCCACACCATGCCGCGCATCTCGCCGATCCAAAAGTGCGCGACCATGCCGATGACTCCGACCACATAGATCCAGAAACCGATGCGATCGGCTCGCGTGATGCGAAGCCGCGTTCTCAGCGCCATGGGCGCGATCAGGTAGAGCGCGCCGAGGATGTGCGACGTGATCCAGCCCAGCGTGACGAGATGGACCACCGCCAACATGCGGGGGTGGTAGAAGAATCCGGAGAAAGCCGATGGAACGGCGATCAGCGCGCCCAGCGATGCGCCGAGGCAGGCGTGGGCGAAGACGATATAGAGGAGAGGAAACCGGCTCGGCCCTGACGGCGATCGAACTTCGGCCGGCGGTGCCGCCACGCTAGCGAGTGTAGCCAAGGAGCCGGGCGTCCGGACCTGCTAGGGTCTCCGCGGACGATGACGCAGCGCGCGATGCTTGCCGGCATCTATCGCGGCAAGGGCCAGATGCGGGTGGAGCGGGTCGCGGTGCCGGAGCCGGGCGCGGGCGAGGCGCGCCTGCGGGTCGAGGCCTGCGGTCTCTGCGGCTCCGACCTCCACATCTTCCACTCCGACCCCGATCGCGTGCGCGCCGGCACGACGCTGGGCCACGAGATCGTCGGCATCGTCGATGCGCTGGGGGAGGGTGTCACCGGCTGGAGAATCGGCGATCGCGCGACGATCGAGCCCCTTCTTTCCTGCGGTCGCTGCGAGCTCTGCGTAGCGGGCTTCGACAATCGCTGCCGCGAGTATGGGCTGATCGGGCTGCACCGTCCGGGAGGGTTCGCCGAGCGAGTGGTGGCGCCGGCACGCCGGCTCTACGCCGTGCCGCCCGAGCTCGACCGCCGAGTGGCGGCCCTCGCTGAGCCGGTGGCGGTCTGCGTGCACGGGCTGAGACTGGGTCGGTTCGACCCGAGCGAGCCGCTGCTCGTGCTCGGCGCCGGATCGATCGGGGTTCTCACCGTCGCCGTGGCGCGACTGTGGGGAGCGACCGACATCGCGATCACGGCGCGGCATGCGCACCAGGCGCGAGTCGCGCGCGATCTGGGCGCCGCGATCACCCTCGATCCGGCGTCGATTCGGGGCGCAGCGCCGAGCACAGTGTCGTACCCGCTGGTGGTCGAGACCGTCGGCGGCCACGCCGACACGCTGCTCGACGCCGCGGCGGCGGTCGCGCCCGGCGGTCGCATCTTGGTGTTGGGCGTTTTCCAGGACGAGGTGCGGCTGGATCCCTGGCCGCTCCTGTTCAAGGAGGCGTCGCTCACCTGGTCGCTCTGCTACACGCGACCGGATGGCGCGGCCGACTTCGAGGAGGCGGTGAAGCTCCTCGCGGCGCACCCGGACGTATTCGGGCGCGTCCTCACCCATGAGGTGCCGCTCGCGGAGATCGATCGCGCGTTCGCGCTCGCCGACGACAAGTCGAGCGGCGCGGTGAAGGTCACCGTCACACCCTGAGCGCGGGGGGTTCGGTCTCGCCGCTCGACGCCGTGCGTGGCGTCGACTCCTCGAGGCTGCTCGTGAATGTGCCTGGATCGAGAGCGGAGAGATCGATCACCTCGCAAGCGTCGAGGAAGGCGCTGATCGCGCCATCGGGCTCCACCATGCTCCGCCAGCTCTTCGCGACGCCGTCAGCGAGAGCCACCGAGCCGCGATCCTGGCGATGGCGAAGAAAGTGGCCGAGGAGGTCGAGTCGGTCGGGATCGAGCCCTTCCTGCGGCGCGCTGTGGATCGCAATCAACGAGATGCGATCGAGCTCGCGCAGCTCGGCGTCGAGGCGATTCGCGCCGCGCGCCGCCCCGAGCCGTTCGCACAGCTCCCGCAGCGAGAGCCAGCGCGTCGGATGACCGAGCCGCGCTACCGCGCTGGAGAATGCGGCGAGCACCAGGGCGTTGGCGCCGTCGGGCACCACCACCAGGAGGTGCCGCGCGTTCTCGACGAAGTCGTCAGTGGCGAGCGTGATGAGCCGTGCCATCGCCGAGCCCGCGAGCGCTCTCTGAGCGATTGCCCGCAACGGTGGAGCGTCGTCGAGGCCCGCTTCCTCGACCAGCTTGGCGATCGCTTCCGGCCGGCGCTGCTTGCGCGTTCGCTGCCATCGGCTGTGCATCCACAACCAGAGCTCGGGGCGCGCGCGGATGTGGGGCTCGAGCGCCGCCGCGTAGTGGCGCGTGAGCCGCTCGATCTCGTCGTCGCCCCCGCCCTGGGGGAGGATCGGCGCGTCGAACGTCATGCGGTAGCGCCCGTCGGGAAGCGGCACGCACACCATCGGCACCGCGGCGCAGCCGGTCACGGTCGCGAGGTACGCGGGCAGGCGGCTGGTCCAGGCGTAGCGGCCGAGGAACGGCACCAGCAGCGCCTGCGACGGGCGCACCCTCTGATCGATGGCGACGCCGATCGCGCCGCCCTTCTTGAGCACCTTGAGCATGCGGGTGCCGGCGCGGTCGCGGTCGATCTGCACGTTGCCGTTGCTCTCGCGGAGCCGTTCGAAGTGAGCGGCGATGTAGGGGTTGTTCTGCGGCCGCGCGACGATGTACAGCGTGCCCAGCCAACGACCGAGCGGGTAGCCGGCGAGCTCCCAGCAGCCGTAGTGGCCGGTGAGCACGAACACTCCCTTGCCACGGGCGCGCGCAGACTCGAAGTGCTCGCGGCCGACGATCTCGAAGCGCTCGGCGATCTCGGCGCCGCGTCGCATCGCCCACACCTGCTCGTGGTAGGTCTCGCTCTGGACCTCGAAGCAGCGGCTGGCGACGCGGCGGCGCTCGGCGGCGTCGAGCTCGGGCAGGGCGCGGGCGAGGTTCTCGAGCGTGAGCGCCCGACGGCGAGCGAGTAGGTGGTAGGCGAGGCGGCCCACCGCCCGCGCCCACGCGCGCAGCGCGCGCAGCGGGAGACGCTGCGTGGTACCGGCCACGACATGGTAGGCCGCGTACTCGGCGCGGTGCACGAAGTCTCGCATGCTACGGGCTGGGGGCGGCCGCGACCAAGGTCACGCTGCGAATAGCCACCGGGGGCACCAGCTTCTGCCCCTCGGCCGGCGCCGCCTGGATCCTGCGCACCACGTCCATGCCGGCAACCACGCGACCGAACGCTGCGAACCCTTGCCCATCGGGGTTACGGGCGCCGCCGAAGTCGAGCGACGGCTGGTCGCCGAGGCAGATGAAGAAGTCCGAGGTCGCGGTGTCTGGCTCGCCGCGCGCCATCGAGACCGTCCCGTCACGGTGTGATAGCCCGGTCTGGATCGTGCGCTCGAGCGGGATCGAGGGGCGCTCGTCCTTCTCGCGGGCCGGATCGATGCCGCCCTGGATCACCTCGATCTTTACCGTGTTGTCGGGCTGATTGTCGAGCTTCACGGTGCGATGGAACCGGCCACCGTCGTAGAGGCCTCTCTCGACGTAGTAGAGGAAGTTCTCTGCCGTGACCGGGGCGTGCTCCAGATCGACCTCGATGTCGATGTGGCCGAGCTCCGTGTCGATCCTCACGACAGAATGGCTAGAGCCGTTGGAGGCGGCGACCAGCGCAAAAGGCATCAGGAGCAGGAACGAGAGTGGGGTCCAGCGCACTCGGCGACTCTTTCCGCGCCGGGAGATGTCACGCACTATCGGTGTAATCATACTGGGGGACTCACAAGTACGGCGTGAACAACCTGGCCACGCCGTCACGGAGCTGAATCGCCAAGGGACGCGCCTCGAGATCGGCATGCCGCAGCCGCCGGCAGGTCGAGATCCGCTCCTCGACCATCGCCTCCAGCTCCTGCGCCAGCGGCCGGTCGTAGCACTCGACGTCGAGCTCGAAGTTGAGTCGCAGCGATCGCGCGTCCCAATTGGCGCTGCCCACCAGCGACCACTCGCCGTCGACGACCACGATCTTGGTGTGGTCGAACGGCGGCGGCGACAGCCACACCCAGCAGTCGTCGTCGAGCACCTGCCGGAGTTGCGCAGTGGCCGCCCATTGCACGAAGCGGAGATTGCTTCTCTCCGGTAGCACGACGTCGACTCTCACACCGCGAAGCGCCGCCAGGCGGAGCGCTGCGATCAGCACCCGATCGGGAAGAAAGTAGGGCGTCACCACGCAGACGCGACTGCGCGCCGTGGCCAGAGCGCCATGGAGCACGACGCCTAGCGTCTCCAAGTTCTCGTCGGGACCGAACGCGATGACGCGCGCCTCGACCTCGCCGGTGGGCTCGGCATCGATCGCCCAGGCGGGGCCGTCGAGGCTTTCGCCGGTGGCGAAGTGCCAGTCGAAGGCTCCGGCTTCGAAGATCTGCGCCACTACCGGTCCGGTGATCTCGAAGTGGAGGTCGCGCACCGGAGATCGCGGCGGCGGCTCGAGCCGCAGCAGGCAGCCCTCGCGGATGTTCATGCCGCCGGTGAAGGCGCGCCGACCGTCGACGACCAGGATCTTGCGGTGGTTCCGCAGGTTGAAGTACGGATTCGGGATCGGCAGCGTGGTGGCGAGGAACTCGGCGACGCCGACACCGCGCCGGCGCAGCGCTCGCGTCATGCGGGGGCGGCTGTAGCGGGCGCCGACGCCGTCGATCAGCACGCGCACGGCGACGCCGCGCGCCTGCGCGGCCGCCAGCGCATCGAGGAACAGCTTCCCGGCGCGGTCGTGATCGAAGATGTAGGTGGCGAACAGGATCGAGCGCCGCGCCGAGGCAATGGCGTCGAGCATCGCGGGATAGGCGACGTCGCCGCCGTCGAGCGCGGTTACCCGGTTGCCGGAGAGCAGGGGATTGCCGGTCACCCGCGCCGTCAGCTCCACCAGCGGCTCCAGGCGAGCTTCACCGGAGCTGCCGGCTGCGCCGGCGGCGTAGACGCGCGTCGATTCGCGCACCACCAGTGCGGGATGCTCGAGACGGACGGCGCGACGGCGGATGCGGTTGATGCCGAGCAGCCAGTACAGCAGCGAGCCGGCGAACGGAGCGAGCCAGACGAGGCCGGTCCAACCGATCGCGGCGCGCACGTCGCGTTTGTAGAGGATGACGTGAGCGGAGGCGACGATCGCCACACCGAAGTGCAGCACGGCCATGATCCATGGCCAGGCAGGGGACGGCACGGGTTAGCGGCGCACGAAGCGGACGTTGCGCACGCGGTTCCCGCTCAGGCGGAGACCGTCGACTCTCCCGGTGGCGTCGCGCGTGATCGCCGCGCGGGTGAACCACCAGACGTCGCCCGCGAGCGTGTCGACCGCGAGCGCGTAGAGCTCGACGTCGGGGTGTCGAGCGTGCCTCGCGATCAGGCGGTCGCCCTCGCGCAGCAGCCGATAGCCGGTCATGAGCTCGTCGCTCCAGTAGTCGCCCAGGAGATCGGTGAGCCCGGCGGTGGGCAGGGGCTCGATCCGCTTGCCGGTGAAGGACTGACCGCCCAAGCGGACCTTGAATCCGGGCGAGGGTTTGCCGGCGACGCGATCGAAGGTGAGGATCGCCCCGTTGGCTTGCATCAGCAGCTCGGTTTGCGATAGCGGCACCAGCGCCGAGCTCTCGCCCATGGGGTCGCGCGCGACCAGGCCGGAGTCGCGTCGCGCGATCGTGACCAGCGCGCCGATGTCGAGCTGATAGGCGCCGACGTACTCGTCGAGCAGCGTCGAGGGGAGCTCGACCGGTGGATGCGCGGCGGTACCGACCTTGCCGCCGGGCGCGGCGGGCGCCGGCGCCAGTCGATCTCCGATCACGACGTCGATCACCGATTGCGCGGCGCCGCCGGCGTCGAACGACGCGAGGTTGGCGAGCACCGCGACGCCGAGTCGATGCTCGGGCAGCCAGATCATCATGGACCGGAAGCCGGCGTCGGAGCCCGCGTGCGAGATCGCCCGCGCGCCGCGGTAGGTGCCGTTGGCGAGACCGAGCGCGTAGTCGATGGTCTTGCCGGAGCTGAGCACGCCGCGGGTGGCGAGGCTCTCGATCGCCGCCTTGCCGCCGACCTCGCCGGTCTCGAAGTTGCGCAGCCAGCGCGCCATGTCCTCGACCGTCGTGAAGAGGCTGGTGGCCCCGTCGTTCGAGTAGGACAGCACGCTGTTGCGGTATCCGCCGCCGTCGCGCGGCGCGTAGGAGTAGGCGCGCCCGGGCACGATCTCCTCGAGATCGTCGTGCACCCGCGTGCGCGACATCCCGAGCGGACGGAAGATGCGCTCCGCGGCGACCTCGCGGAACGGCTTGCCGGCGACGCGCGCCGCGACCTCGGCGAGCAGCGAGTAGCCGGAGTTGGAGTAGAGGTGCTCGGCGCCGGGCGCGAAGTTGAGCTCGCGCTGGCGGAAGACCATGCGCAGGATGTGCTCGCGCGTAATGACGTCGTCGAAGCGCCATCCCCCCATCATCAACAGCTCCCACTGATCGCGGATGCCGCTGGTGTGGTTGGCCAGATGACGCAGCGTGATCGGCGGCGCTCCGGGCGTGGTGTCTACCACGCCCTCCGCGCCTGATGAACCTGGCGCCGGGGACGGCGCGCCGTAGTCGGGAAGCTCGGGCAGGTAGCGATGTGCCTCGTCGTCCCACGACAGCTTGCCGTCGCGCGCGAGCAGCTCGATCGTCATGCAGGTGAACTGCTTCGAGACCGAAGCCACGTGAAAGACGGTCGACGGCGTGATCGGGATCGCGTACTCGAGCTGGGCGCTACCGTAGCCGCGCTGGTAGAAGACCTCGCCGTCGCGCAGGACGACCACCGCGGCGCCGGGCGTGTCCCAGTGGTCCCACGCGGCGAAGACCGCGTCGATATCGCGGCGAACGTCGGGCTCGGCGGTGGACGCCGGGACCGGCGACGTCGCGCGCGCCGCCGTCGGCGCGTCCGCGAGTGCAGCCAGCATCGCGATCGACAGCGATATCGCGAGCCACCGCGCCCGCTGAGATGACGGCCTCGTCATCGCGCCACGCTGGGGCCCCGGTCGTCGAGCTCGATCTCGATCCAGGCGCGCCGCCCGAAGCGGCCCGAGAGTCTGGCGAGCGTGTCGCCGACCCAGCTCTGGAAGCGGTACTTGGCGCGCAGCGCTGCCGCCGCCTTGCCGATCGTCGCCGGATCGAGGGTCAGGCGGGCGCGGGCGGGAAGCCACGGACCGAGCACCTTGCCTCGGAAGTCGCAAGCGGCGACGCGCGCGCGATCGGAGTTGCGCAGCCGCTTCACCTTGCCGGCGTCGCCGGCGGAGAAGAGGTAGTAGCGGCCGTCGTGCTCAGCAAACCACACCGGCGTCTCGACCGCCGCGCCGCTCTTGCGGAAGGTCGCGAGGTTGAGATAGCGGGCGCCCTGCAGCGGGTCGGTCACGTTCGAGGCATTGTAAGGCACCGCCGCGGTGGCGCCGGTACGATGGGGCGTGGAGGAAGCGATGGGGAAGCGTGAGTTCGCGCTCGGGATCGACGTCGGCGGGACCAACATCAAGGCGGTAGCGATCGACGCGCGCGGCCGCGAGCTGCGACGCGAGGGCGTGTCGACGCCGTCAGTCGGTCGCGAGCCGTTGATCGCGGCCGTGCGTATGGTCGCGCGCCGGCTCGACGGTGGGGACGCGCGCTGGATCGGCCTCTGCTCGCCCGGTCTCGCCGCCCGTGACGGGCGCTCGATCGTGTGGATGCAGGGAAGGATGGAGGCGGTCCAAGGTCTGGACTGGACCGGCGCCCTCGCTTCGAAACGAACGGTATGGGTGCTCAACGACGCGCACGCTGCGACGGTGGGCGAGGCGTGGCTGGGAGCGGCGCGCGAGCGCCGGCACGCGGTGCTGCTCACGCTCGGCACCGGGATCGGCGGCGGCATCTTGGTCGACGGCCGGTTGCTGCAGGGAACGATCGGGCGCGCGGGGCATCTCGGACATCTGAGCCTCGATCCCTTCGGGCTGCCCGACATCTGCCGGTCGCCGGGCAGCCTCGAGGACGCGGTCGGCGACAGCACGATCGAGCGACGCACCGGTGGCCGCTTCACCTCGACCGCCGACCTGGTCGAGGCGGTCGAGGCCGGCGACGCGCAGGCGGGCAGCGTGTGGTCGCGCTCGGTGCGGTCGCTGGCGGCCGGCATCGCGTCGCTCATCAACGTGCTCGATCCCGAGATCGTGGTCCTCGGCGGCGGCATCGCGCTCGCGGGCGACACCTTGTTCGTGCCGCTGCGACGCGAGCTGGACGAGGCAGAGTGGCGGCCGCTCGGCCAACCGGTGCCGATCGTCCCGGCCGAATTGGGTGACTACGCCGGCGCCATCGGCGCGGCGCGGCATGCGATGTCGATCGACAGCGCCGTCCTCGGCGCCGAGGGTTAGGCGCGTCGCAGGCGACTGGGACGTGCCGGCGGATCCGCGACCGGCGCCGGAGCTCGCGCCGGCTCCAGCGTGACGTCGACCATCAGGTCCTCGGCGATGGCCTCGATGCTGGCCTGGAGCTCCTCCTCCGCGGCGCCGCGCGGCAGTCGCAGCAGGGCGCGAGCGCGAAACAGCGTCTCGCCGGTCATCGGCGCGCTGGTGCACTCGGTCTCCAGCTCTTCGACGTTGACGCCCTTGGCCGCCAACGCCTGCGACACCTCGCGCACGATCCCGGGTCGATCGGTCCCGACCAGCTCGAGCGCGAGCAGTCGCCCTGGAGGACGCTCCATCACCCGACCGCCCTTGACCAGGATGGCGAGTCCCTGATCGGCCTCGAGCGAGCGCAGAGCGCTCTCGAGCGCGGCCGCCGAATCCTCGTCCACCTCGACGCGCAGGATGCCGGCGAACTCACCGGCGAGA
Source organism: Thermoanaerobaculia bacterium (assembly GCA_036257295.1). GTDB lineage: Bacteria > Acidobacteriota > Thermoanaerobaculia > Multivoradales > Multivoraceae > DATAFT01. The sequence continues at coordinate 7,252 of DATAFT010000432.1, read as the reverse complement.
CTGGCCATGCGGCTCTCCAGCCAGTTGCCGCCGTGGCGGGCGATCAACGCCGCCATCGCTTCGACCAGGCCGGGCCGGTCCGGTCCGAGCAGGGTGAGCACCAGGGATCGTCGCATGCATCGAGCTCCGCAAAGGGTCGATTCTAGTCGACCGTCGCCAGGAGGCGCCGCTCGACGGCGGTCACGCGACCGGACGCTTCGCGTCCAGTACGCGAGAGCTAGTACCAGGGACCGGACCCGCCCGCCGCATAGAATGTGTCCACTCCCGGCGGCTCCGAGCCGGCGACCCACCTCTGGGAGGTTCCATGCCATTTTCCGAGCAACTCCTGCGGCGCCTCCCGAAGACCGATCTGCACGTCCACCTCGACGGTTCGCTCCGCATCGAGACGCTGATCGACCTGGCGCGCGAGCGCGGCGTCGAGCTGCCCTCGACCGAGCCTCAAGGTCTACGCGAGCTGGTGTTCAAGGAGCAGTACCGCGACCTCACCGAGTACCTGCAGGGCTTCGCCTACACCTGCGCCGTCCTCACCGACGCCGAAGCGCTGGAACGGGCCGCCTTCGAGCTGGCGCAGGACTGCCTGGCGGAAGGTGTCCGCTACGTCGAGGTGCGCTTCGCTCCGCAGCTGCACGTCCGGCCGGGCTTCGACGTGGCGGCGGTGATCGCGGCCGTCGATCGCGGCCTCGAGCGGGTGCGCCGCGAGCACGCGCAGAGCGACGCGGTCCGGATGCGCGGTGAGCCGCCCTTCAACTACGGCATCATCACCTGCGCGCTGCGGCTTTTCCGTCCCGGCTTCAGTCCCTACTACCGCGGCATGTTCGAAGTGCTCGATCGCTTCCCGGCGACCGAGGTCTTCAGTATCGGCTCGCTGGCGCTGGCACGCTCCGTGGTCGAGGCGCGTGAACGGTTGGGTCTACCGGTGGTGGGCTTCGACCTCGCCGGCGCCGAGGCCGGCCATCCGGCGTCGGACCACGTCGAGGCCTACCAGTTCGCCCACCGCCACTTCCTCAAGAAGACGGTGCACGCCGGTGAGGCCTACGGTCCCGAGAGCATCTTCCAGGCGATCACCAAGCTCCATGCCGACCGCATCGGCCACGGCACCCACATCTACTCGGCCAACCTGGTGCAGACCGAGGAGGATGCGGAGCGCTACGTGCGCCAGCTGGTCGAGTTCGTGTCGGATCGGCGGATCACGCTCGAGGTCTGCATCACCTCGAACCTGCAGACCATGCCCGAGCTCAAGCGCGCAGAGGACCACCCGTTCGGCCGCATGGTGCGCGACAAGCTGTCGGTCACGCTGTGCACCGACAACCGCCTGGTGTCCAACACCTCGGTGACGCAGGAGCTGGCGCTGGCCTGCGCGGCGTTCGACCTCGGCCCCCGTCAGCTCCGCAACGTGATCATCTATGGCTTCAAGCGCAGCTTTTTCCCGGGCAGCTACCGCGACAAGCGGGCGTACGTCCGGCAGGTGATCGACTACTACGATCGAGTGGTGGCGGCCGAGACGCCCGAGCCGATCGAGCGCGAGCGCCGGGCGGGAGAGCCCGCGGCGGGTCAGCCGGCGGTCAAGGTCACGGCATAGCCGGATTCGAGCGCCAACGCCTCGCGGCCAGCCGTCCAGCCGGCCCGCGCCACATATATGATGGCCGTCTTCACTCGAGAGGAGGACCGATGGCGGTGAAACGTTTCCCGGTCGAAGCGAGCCACATCATGATGTTCGCGCGCTCGATCAACGACTCCAACCCGATCTACCACGACGAAGAGCACGCCAAGAAGACCGAACCGGGCAGGATCATCGCGCCCCCCACTTTTGCGCAGTCTTCCGCCCAGTTCGACCCCGACTACTTCCTGCGTCCCAAGGTCGATCAGCCCTGGTTCGGATCTGGCAAGGAGCCCACCGGACGGCCGGCGGGCAGCGGAGGCGGCGGCGCCTCCGGTCTCCACGCCGAACAGGAGTTCATCTACCACCGCCACATCAGCCCGGGCGACGTGCTGACGGCGGAGGTCAAGGTCGGCAAGGAGTGGGAAAAGGAAGGCCGGCGTGGCGGCAAGCTCAAGTTCCGCGAGAACATCGTCGAGTACCGCGACCAGAAGGGCGAGCTGGTGATCACCGCCCGCGGCGTGGGCGTCCAGCCCGAAAAAGTCGTCGAGCAGTCGTAGTAGGAGATGGAGATGGCGCTCAAAGCAAGCAAGCTCAAGGTAGGTGACGAGCATTCGGAGCAGGTCTGCGACAACCTGTCGCGGACGCAGATCGTGATGTATGCGGGGGCGTCGGGGGACTACAACCCGCTCCACAGCGACGAGGTGTTCACCACCAAGGTCGCTGGCTATCCCAGCGTCTTCGCCCACGGCATGCTCACCATGGGCATGACCGGGCGCATGCTCACCAATTGGGTGGGCGACGGGCGGCTCACGCGCTACGGCGTACGTTTCGTGTCACAAGTGTGGCCGGGCGATTCGCTGACCGCCAAGGCCAAGATCGAAGGGCTGCGCGTGGAAAACGGCCAGCACTTCGTCGATCTCGCAGTAACGACGGTGAACCAGAACGGCCAGGAAGTCGTCAAGGGTAGCGCCAGCGCGCGCATCGACCCCTGACCCGAGGAGAACAGAGCGAAATGTCAGAGACCACTCGTAGAGATGCCTTGCGCGGAGCGGCGGTGGCCGCGGTCGCCGGAATCGGATTCACCCGCCTCGCCTTCGCGGCCGGCGACGCGCCGAACGTGATCACGCAGACGGCAGCGTTCCGCATCGACCCGGCGCGCGAGGCCGACGCGATCGCCGCGCTCACCGAGCTGGCCAAGGCGGTCGAGGCCAACGAGCCCGGCGTGCTCGCCTACATCCCGCACAAGGTCGCGGGCGATCCGACCCAGATCGTGTTCTTCGAGGTCTACGCCGATGAGGCGGCGATCAAGAACCACGGCCAGCAGCCGCATCTCAAGAAGCTCGGCGAGCTGTTCGGCACCGGGCTGTTCAAGCCGTTCGCGGAAGGCAAGCCGGTCGACATCGTCAAGCTCGACCGCATTGCCGGCTTCAGCCGCTAGTTGACTCCGGGCGTGGCCGTCCATTGCGGACGGCCACGCGCTCCGACTCCGGCTTATCCCTCACCCGCCCTGAGCGCAGGTCTGGAACGCCGCCGTATTCGCGACCGGCGCGAATAGCTGGCCGCTCGGATTGAAGATCACCCGCGAGATGCCGCTGTGCGTGTCTCGGACGATGATCGTGGTCTCGGCGTTGGTGGCGCCGGCCGCGAACAGCCAGAACGAGTTGAAGGCGGGACTCGCGCACGCGTCGACCATCTTCACGAACACCTCGACGTTGCCGTTGTTGAAGCTGTAGAAGCTGACCGACTGCTCCGTCTCCGAGCTCGCCCCCTGATATAGCTGGATGATCCCGTTGAAGGTCGCCGGCGGGGTCTGGAAGTTCTTCATGGTGACCTTCACTTCGAAGCGATCGTCCAGAAGGCACGCAGTTGCGAAGTTACGCACGCATGGCGCGGTGTTGTTTGGTGGTGGGGGCGGCGGCGGAGGAGGTGGCGGCGGCGGAGGCGGGCCTGGAGGTGGCGGCGGAGGCGGCGGCGGCGGCGGCGGTGGTGGCGGCGCCGTCGAGCAACTGATGTCGAACGCGTACGCCAACTCCTCGAGTGTGCCGGTGTCCATCTCGACCAGATCGCTGACCGTCAGCGTCCAGTCGCCCGTGAGACCGCTGCCGCCGAAGACGCCGAGCGGCTGGCTCGAGAAGATGGCGCCGCCGCTCGAGAATGGGCAGGTGTCGGCGGTGGCGGCGGGGCCGATGTCCCCGAACACGCCGTTCAACGCTCCGGCTTCGCAGCCGAAGTCCGGCTGCCACAGGAATACATCGAAGGGCCCGTGAGCCACGTCCACCGCCAGGTCGCCGAGGAAGGTGTGAGAGAGCACGACCGCCACCCTCACCCGGTTGACGATGCAGCTCGCGAGGCCGAGCTGCGCGAGCTGGGCGGGGGTGATCGTGATCTTGCGGATGAGATCGTCTTCGTCGGGGATGATCCCGGCGCAGGTGGGGCAAGGCACGACGAGGCAGCGGTTCCCGATGGCCGGCAGGTTGCAGTCGAGGGTGTCGGTCGCGCCGCGACCGACCAGGCCGTCTGATCGGAGGTAAACCGTTTCGGCGCCCGCGGGCGCCGGCGCGCCCATGAACAGACCGCAGAGCGAGAGCGCGATCGCCGCTCCGACCGCTTTACGTTGACTGGCTCTCGATCTGGCTGGTCGATGGTGTCTCATTCCGCTTCCTCCGACTCTGCTGCGCTGTAGTGGGCCGCCCTCGCTGGGGGCCGAGCGGGCGCATTATAGTGCTATTGCTATAGAAATTTGCATCCCGCAGCGCCGCAGTCCGCCATTGCTGCACTAAGCTTCCCGTTCGCCATGACGACAGGGAGGTCGTGATGCCGCCAAGGGCGCTGCGCTGTGTCCCGCTCCTGCTCAGCTTGACCACAGGGGCTGCGGTGCCGGCAGGTCCCGGCGGCGGGGTGACCCCGCCGCCATCCGCCGGTGACTGGCGCTACTACGCCGCCGACGCGGGGTCGACCAAATACAGCTCGCTCGCGCAGATCGATCGTTCGAACGTGGGCAAGCTCGAGGTCGCCTGGCGTTGGACCTCGATCGACTACGAGCTCGCCCGAGCGCACGGACCGCTGCGCACCACCAACATGTTCGAGACCACGCCGATCGCCATCGACGGCGTGCTCTACGTCGGCACCGGGCTGGGCGCCGCAGCCGCGATCGACGGCGCCACCGGCAAGACCAAGTGGGTCTGGAACCCGTTCGAGCGGACCACGGAGGACGATCGTCGAGGGTCGATGGGGTTCTCGATCAACCGCGGGCTCGGGAGCTGGCGCGGGCCCAGCGGAGAGGACCGGCTGTTCCTGGTGTCGCACGGCAATCTGGTCTCGCTCGACGCCGAGAGCGGGAAGCCGGATGCCGCCTTCGGCAAAGCAGGCACGGTCGACCTCCGCTTGCTCGGCGACGGACGCGAGCCGTACGACTCCTACTTCTGGACCTCGCCGCCGCTGCTGTGCGGCGACGTGGTGGTGGTGGGCAACTCGACCACCGATCCCTACAACTACAAGTCGAGCCCGCCCGGCACCATCCGCGGCTACGACGTCCGCTCGGGAAAGATGTTGTGGCTGTTCGACATCATTCCGCGGCCGGGCCAGTTCGGCCATGACACCTGGCTCGAGGGGTCCGCCGACTACACCGGCCACGGCAACGTGTGGACGTGGATGAGCTGCGATCCCGAGCTCGGCTACGTCTACGCGCCGACTTCGACCCCCACCGACGACTGGTACGGCGGGCACCGCCCCGGTGACGGCTTGTTCGGCGAGAGCCTGGTGGCGCTCGACGCCAAGACGGGCGAGCGCGTGTGGCACTTCCAGGCGGTGCACCACGGTCTCTGGGACTACGACTTCCCGGCGGCGCCGATCCTGGTCGACGTGACGGTCGGCGGTAAGCAGGTGAAGGCGGTGGCGCAGGTCTCGAAGCAGGCGTTCACCTACGTGTTCGATCGCGTTACCGGCGAGCCGGTGTGGCCGATCGAGGAGCGCCCGGTCCCGCAGTCGGACGTGCCGGGCGAGCGCTCGTCGCCGACGCAGCCGTTCCCGACCAAGCCGCCGGCGTTCGACATTCAGGGCCTGACGCCCGCCGACCTCATCGATCTCACGCCCGAGCTGCACGCCGAGGCGCTGGCCATCCTCGAGAAGCAGAGCTACGGCCCGATCTTCCTGCCGCCGCGCCTGCACGAAGGCAACGCGGACGGCAAGGTCGGCGCGGTGCAGATGCCGGGTCCGGTCGGCGGCTCCGACTGGAACGGCGCCGCGGTCGACCCTGAAACCGGGATCCTCTACGTGCCGTCGGTGTCGGCTCCCCTGATCGCGGCGGTCGGACCGCCGCCCTCGCGTGGCGACGTGCGCTACATGGTCCGGGACGGTGGCTTCCTCGATGGGCCGCGCGGCAAAGTGAAAGACGGCGCCGGCGAGAACGATCCACTGCCGATCACCCGCCCACCTTGGGGGCGCGTGAGCGCCATCGATCTCAACCGTGGCGAGATCCTGTGGGTGGCCGCCAACGGCGACGGTCCGCGCGATCATCCCGCGCTCGCCGGGCTCGATTTGCCGCCGCTCGGTCAGCGTGGCCGCGCCTCGCCGCTCCTCACCAAGACGCTGCTCTTCCTACCCGAAGGATCGAAGGACATGATCGCAGTCCCCGAGGGCGGCGGTGGACGGTTCTTCCGCGCCTTCGACAAGGCCACCGGCAAGGTGCTGTGGAAGATCGAGCTGTCCGCCGGCGCCACCGGCGCGCCGATGACCTATCTCGCCGGCGGCAAGCAGTACGTCGTGCTGCCGGTGGGCGAGCGGGAACACGAGGGCGAGCTGGTGGCGCTCGCCCTGCCGTAGCGGAGCTGCGACCCATGACCGAGCGCCAGAACGAGAAACCGGCGACACCGCCCGCCTTCGACCCCGAGACCGCGCGGCCGGTGCCGAAGGGCCACTCCTTCGACGAGTTCGAAGTGGGCCAGGTGTTCGAGCACCATTGGGGGCGCACCATCAATGCCGGCGACAACTCGTTGTTCTCGACGGTGACCATGCACTTCAACCCGCTTTACACCAACGCCGAGTACGCGCGCGCTCTCGGGCATCCCGACGTGCTGGTCAACCCGATGCTGGTGCTCTCGACCGCGGTCGGCCTGTCGGTCGAGGACCTCTCCGAAGGTGGCGGACCGTTCCTCGGAGTCGATCAGGCCACCTTCCACCGTCCAGTACACCCCGGCGACACGCTGACGGCGCGATCGACCGTCGCCGGCAAGCGCGAGTCGGCGAGCCGGCCCGGCTTCGGGATCGTCACCTGGCGCACCGAAGCGTTCAACCAGCGTGGCGAAAGGGTGCTCGACTACCAGCGGTCGAACCTGGTTGCCAAGCGCCGCGCTCGCGGTTGAAAGGCGGACCATGACTCATCGATTGTCCACGCTCACCGGCAGCGCCAACTACTTCGAGGACTTCAAGGTCGGCGACCGGCTGCGCCACGTCCGCGGCAAGACCGTGGGCGAGTTCGAGAACCAGATCCTCACCCATCTGGTCATGAACACCGCGCACGCCCACTTCAACGAGCACGCGAGGGAGTCGAGCCCCTGGGGCAAGCGGCTCGTGTTCGGGCTGGTCACCGGATCGATCGTGGTCGGGCTCACCACGCAGGACACCGTCGAGAACGCGCTCGCCGAGCTCGGGCTC
>DATAFT010000411.1:0-1853 GCA_036257295.1 Thermoanaerobaculia bacterium | reverse complement strand
CCGATCACCGTGCGCGGCGCGCCGGCCATCTGATAGGTGCGGCCGATCACGGCGGGATCGCCTCCGAACCAGCCGAGCCACAGGGTGTGGCTGATCACCGCAACGCGATCCTCGTCCTCCGGAGCCGGCAAGCGCCCCAGGATCGGTCGGACCTCGAGGGTGTCGAACAGATCCGCCGTCGGCATCGACATGCGGATGCGCTCGACCCGGTCCTCGGTGCGCAGCGTCGAGGTGAACGAATCGAAGATGGCGACGCCGTCGAGCAGGTCGGCCTGCTCGCGGTACTGGAGGTAGAACTCGGGCGCGAGCGGGAACTCCTCCGGCAGGTCCGACCCCGGAGCGGTGCCCATGAGGACGACCAGCCGATCGGCGTGCGGGTACGGCAGCGGATCGAGGAGGACGGTGTCGAGCACGCTCCAGATTCCGGCGGTGGCGCCGATGGCGAGGCCGAGCGTCGACACCGTGAGGGCGACGAAGGCAGGCGATCTGCGCAGCGATCTCAGGGCGTAGCGGAGGTTCCAGGCGCTGGCTGCGGCCATGCGTAGTTCTCCTATCGACGGTGAGAAGTACTACGAGGCCGGCAACGATTCGGTTGCTGATCCCGTCGATTGCCGGCGGTCTAGTTGACGGCTTCCGATCCGCTCTCGCGATACTGGGTCGAGAGCTGTTTCAGGATCGAGACCATCAACTCGTCGTCGTAAACCCCGCCGAACAGCCAGTTGTCGAGCAGGAAGCTGGGCACGCCGGTGACGCCGAGCGCGATCGCCTCGCGCGTGCAGTCCTCGACCCGGTCGAAGCCCTGCGCCTCGTCGGGGGCGGCTTCGAGGCCGGTCAGGTCGCGGGCCAGGCGCAGGAGATCGGGCGTGAGCCGCGGCGTCTTGCGATCGAAGAAGGTGTCGAACACCGCTCGGCGCCAGCGCGCCTCGTCAGCGGGGGTGCGTAGCGAGAGCGCCACCTGCGACGCCGGCCGCGAGTCGAGCCAGGGGTCCGGCATCTCGACGTCGATGCCCAGCGCGAGGCCGGTGTTGCGCACCGCGGCGCGGATGTCGGGGCGGAACGAGTCGCCGCGGTCCCAGGGCGCCGCCATGGTGAGATCGATCGGCCGCCACTCGAGCGCGACGCCGAGCTCGACGATCTCCTGCTCGATCCTGCACATCACGCGGTGAGCCACGTAGCAGAGCGTCGAAGCGAAGTCGTAGTAGACGCGGATCGTCACGGTCTCCATGGTGTCGCCCATTCTGGCTCATCGGAAGCCCGATGCGAACGGGTAACCTGCGGCCCGCGGCCGACCCCGGTACCGCGGCCGGCGCGACTGCGCGCCGCTACTCGCTGCGCAGGACACTGGCCGGATCGAGGCGCGCGGCCCGCAGGGCGGGCACGATGCTCGCAAGCAACGCGATCGCGATCAGAAGCAAGGCGACGCCGCCGAACGTGACCGGGTCGGCGGCGTCGACGCCGAACAGCAATGCCGACAGGAAGCGCCCGAGGGAGAGCGCGGCGAGCGCTCCGAGCGCGACGCCGGCGGCGATCAAGCCGAGCCCCTGGCCGAGCACGGTGCGGATCACCTGCCGGCCGCGCGCGCCGAGCGCCATCCTGATGCCGATCTCCTGGCGCCGCTGCAGCACCGTGTAGCTGATGACGGCGTAGAGGCCGATCGCCGCCAATGCCAACGACACCAGCGAGAAGACGCCGAACAACGACGTCGCGAGTCGTCGCTCTGCGAGGCCCTCCGCCAGCACGGCCTCGAGCGTGCGCACCTCGGAGAGCGGGAGGGTCCCATCGAGGGTCGCGAGCGCGGCCCGCATCGCGGGCACCAGCAGGTGCGGATCGCCGCTCGCGCGCACGACCAGGAA
>DATAFT010000379.1:0-2564 GCA_036257295.1 Thermoanaerobaculia bacterium | reverse complement strand
TCAGGCCGCCTTCACCTCCGGCTTCCTCTACACCCCCGGTTTGCGCATCGCGGGCGGCACCGACGAGATCCTGCGCAACATCATCGCGGAGCGCGTGCTGGGCCTGCCCGGCGACATCCGCGTCGACCGCGACTCCCCGTTTAACGAGATCCCGACGGGGCGCTGAGCCGAAGGCTCCGCGGTCGAGGCGCCGCCGGTTCATGCAGCCAGTCCTGCTCGACGCCGCGGACGTCCGCCGCCTGCTCGATCTCGATCGCCTGATCGACGTCATGGAGGAGACGCTCGCCGTCTTCTCTTCGGGCGGCGCGCGCCAGCCGGTGCGTCAAGCGCTGCCGGTCACGCAGCACGGTGGGTTCTTCGTCGTCATGCCGGCGCTCCTCGGCGATGCCATGGGCACCAAGCTGGTCACCTTCTATCCGCGCAACGCCGAGCGCGGGCTCGAGACGCACATGGCGCTGGTGGCGCTCTTCGATCCGTCGACCGGCGTGCCCCTGGTGGTGATGGACGGCACCTATCTCACCGAGATGCGCACCGCGGCGGTGTCGGCCGCCGCGACGCGGCGGCTCGCGGCAGGCGACGCTCGCGTTCTCGCCATCCTCGGCAGCGGCGTTCAGGCACGCAGCCATCTCGACCTGTTGTCACGAGTCCGCGGCTTCGAGGAGGTACGGATCTGGAGCCCGACCCGCGAACACGTCGAGCGGTTCGTCGAGGCGGCGCGGCTACGGCACGCTGCTCGGATCGTCGCCTGCGACAGCGCCGAGGCGGCGGTGCGCGGCGCGAGCGTGGTCGTCACCGCGACCTCCGCCACCGAGCCGGTGCTGCGCGGCGCCTGGCTCGAGCCCGGCGCTCACGTCAACGCGATCGGCGCCTGCGTCGCCGGCTGGCGCGAGCTCGACGACGACGCGATGCGCAACGTGGTCTACGTCGACTCGCGGGCGGCGGCGGCCGTCGAATCCGGTGACGTCATCCTGTCCAAGTGCCCGGTCTACGCCGAGCTCGGCGAGCTGTTCAGCGGCGCGGTCCCGGCCCGCGCCGACGAGATCACCGTCTTCAAGTCGCTGGGCCTCGCGGTCGAGGACGTGGCCGCGGCGAGCCTGGTGTGGCGAGCCTTCCGCGGCGAGCGACGGCCAGTGCGCGTCCTTTTCGTCTGCACCCACAACAGCGCCCGTTCACAAATGGCGGAGGCGATTCTGCGGCGAGCCGGAGGCGGACGCTTCGAGGTCCAGAGCGCGGGAACGCAGCCCGGTCGCGTCCACCCCTTGGCGATCGAGGTGATGGCCGACCGCGGCCTCGACCTCGGTAGCCATCGGTCGAAGAGTGTGAACGAGCTCACCGGGAAGACCTTCGACTACGTGATCACCGTCTGCGACGGCGCCAAGGAGTCGTGTCCGCTCTTCCCGGGCGCGGTGGAGCGCCTTCACTGGAGCATCGCCGATCCATCGACAGCAGAAGGGACCGAGAGCGAAAGGCGCGACGCGTTCGAGCGGGCCGCCGCTGAGCTGAGCAGCCGAATCGATCTCCTGGTCACCCAGGTCACCCATAGAGGTGCGCAACCATCTCGCCGTACCCGTTGAACGGCAACGTCTCCCGTCGCTCCTCGGTCCCCAGCATCGTCTCCTCGCTCTGCGCCCACGGCTTGCTGGACTTCGGATCGACGTTGGCCCAGAAGTCGTAGCGATCGGGCGAGAGCTGGCTCCAGAACGTGGGCGGCTGCTCGGCGGTGAACTGGAACGCCACCAGGGACTTGGCGCTCTTGAAGCCGTACTTCCACGGCACCACCAGTCGGATCGGCGCGCCGTGCTGCGGCGGGAGAGGGTGACCGTAGATCCCGGTCGCGAGGAACGCAAGCTCGTTGGTCGCCTCCTCGATCGAGAGCGCCTCGTAGTACGGAAATACTCGTTTCGACGCGTACCAGCCCGGCATCTCGTCCGGCTTGGACACCGAGAGAACGCGGACGAAGCGCGCCGCGGCGAGCGGTTCGGCGATCTCCACCAAGCGCCGCAGCGGGAAACCGGTCCAGGGCACCGCCATCGCCCAGCGCTCGACGCAGCGGTGTCGATAGAGACGCTCCTCGACTCCGCCCGCCCGGTTGACCAGTTCTTCGACGTCGAGCGTCAGTGCTTTCGTGACCTGGCCGCCGATGTGGATCTTCCAGGGGCTCGTTCGAAAGCCGGCGGCCGCTTCCCACACCCGTCCGCGCTCGAGCGCGAACTCGTCGAAGATGTTGTGGCGAGCAGCCGCCAACTCCTCGGTGAGCGGTCGGTCGAGCACGTACCGCGGATTGCGCGGCGCCGCGCCCGTCGAAACCGGGGAGATCGGCCTCATCGCGAGTCCGAGAGCACCGAGGCCCATCGTCGCGATCAGGCGGCGGCGATCCGTGAACGCCGACTCGGGCGTCGTTTCGGATTCGGGGATTTCCCACCGTCGTCGTCTTGTCACCCACATGCTCGGTCTCCGGTCTCCTTGGCGCCTCTCTGCGTGCAAGCTGTACCGGACGCCAGTTTCCTGCCTCCCACGCGCACGGCCGCTTCGTCGGCGAGCTCTTCCAACAGGCGGGTCATGGC
>DATAFT010000375.1:0-2605 GCA_036257295.1 Thermoanaerobaculia bacterium | reverse complement strand
GTCCTGGTTCGAGACCTCGTACTTCCAGGCGCCGAAGCGGCCGCGCGAGTAGACGCCGCGCGCTTCGAGCACCGGCCGGATCGCGCCAAGCACTTCGTCGCGGCCGCGGAAGGGCGTCGGGTAGCCGTGCTCCTCGCGGTGGCGCCAGAAGCTCACGATCTCGGTGCGGTCGCCGATGAGCCGGTCTTGCCGCAGCGCGGCAAGGGTCCAGTCGCGCAGGGTCGCGGCGTCGACCGGCTTCGCCGGCGATTCGCAGACCTCCGCCATCAACGACCAGTAGCCGTCGCCGTCGGGCGCGTTGCGCGGCGAGTAGTTGGAGAAAACCGTGACGCGGTAGTACGGGCTGTGACTCTCGGGAAAGTACATCCAGCATTTCTTGCGCAGCGTCTCGGGCCGATCGCCGCGCAGCCCGATGCCGAGGATGTGCACCGAGCTGTGGATCAAACCCGACGCCGCGCGCTGCAGCGCCGCCGCGTCCTTGCCTGCGCACAGCGAGCACAGCAGGTCGAGCGGCATCGAGGTCACCAGGTGGTCGTAGCGCAGTCGCGATTCGTCGTCGAGCCGCACCGACTTGGCGTCGAGGTCGATCGAAGCGATGCGCGCGCCGAAGCGCAGCCTCTCCTGCGGCAACAGCCCCGCCACCGAACGCCAGATCTCGCCGGTGCCGCCGTGGAGTGGAAAGCGGAAGCGGTTGTTGGGTCCCCACGACACGTCGTCGCGGCCTTCGCGGATGTTGCTCTTGATGCGCTCGACGTCGGGGACGGCGACGCGCTCGCCCTGCCAGCTCACGCCCATGGTATCGGGCGGATACCCCCACACCTTGAAGTTGTAGGGGTTGGCGAAGATCTCGGCGATGCCTGCGCCGAAAGCGGTGTCGATCCACTGCTGGAAGTGGGCGGGCTTGCCGTCGCGCCGAGTGGCAGCGGCGCGCTCGAGGCCGGCAAGCGCCCGCTGGCAGTCCGCTTCGGGAAGCCGGTGGATGTTGTTCTGGAACGGATAGGGCACCCAGCGGCCCTTGACCCAGACCCACGATTCGCGCTCGTGCTCGAGCCAACCGACCTTGACCGCCCGATCGAGCACGGCGTCGTAGTAGGCGTAGTGCGAGAACTGGACGTGGCCGCCGATGTCCCAGGTGAAGCCCTGGTCGTCGAGGAAGCTCGCCGCCAGGCCGCCGGGAGTCGCCGCCGCTTCGAGCAGCAGATAGTCGTCGGCGCCGAGCTCCTCCAGTCGCCACGCCGCGCCGAGGCCGGTCGGGCCGGCGCCGATGACGAGAATCTTGCCGATGTCTTTCAAGAGCGAGGCTCCGTGCGCGGCGGCGTCGGCTGCTGCCTGGCGGCGCGCGCGATCGCGATGGTCTGACGCAGCGAGCGCGCCGCGGGCTTGATCAGCTTGCGCACCCCCGAGAGCGAGGCCGTGCCGGTGCGGCGCCCCTGGTGCGGGACTTCGGTCTGCCACACCCGCAGCCCCCGGCGCACCGCGAGGCCGGACAGGATGACGTTGGGCGCGAACAGATCATCGGGCAGCGGCGCAACCAGCTCCGCGAGTCGCGCGCGACGCATCAGTCGATAGGGCGTGTTGACGTCGAGGACACCGGTTCCGAACAGGAGCCGCACCGCGAGTCGCGAGCCTCGCGTCATCACCCAGCGTGGCGGCGTCCATTCCCGCCCGCCTCGGATGCCGAGCAGGAAATCGTAGTCGGCGCGCTTCTCCCACAGTGTCGAGAACGAGGCAGGCTCCATCTCGCCGTCGCTGTCGGTCTGGAACACCCACTCGCCGCGCGCCTCGCGATATCCACGCAGGATGGTCGGTCCGTGCCCGCGGTTGCTGTGGCGCGTGACCAGGAGGCGCGGCAGCTCCTGCGACAGCTCCTCGAGCACGGTGGCGCTCTGGTCGCGCGAGCCGTCGTCGTAGACCCGCATCTCGTAGTCGATGCCGAGGCGGTCGAGCTCGGCCGCCCAGGCGCGCACCACGCCGCCGATGGCGGCGGCCTCGTTGTAGACGGGCATGACGACGGTGAGGGCGGGGGAGTTGGGCATGGCGGCGGTAGAAGGCGCCGTATCTTACCTACAGAGGGCACTAGACTTCGGATCACCGATGCCTCCGTCATCCGGCGTTCATTGTCGGCGCTCGAGCTCCGCTGGAGAGCGCTCGATTCGAACCCGGAAACGCGGGGGCGCTGCGCATCACTTAAACGTAGAACACTCGCGAGCGGTCGCCCGCACGCTACTCGATCTGGGCGAAGTGGCGCGAGCGCCGCCCGTCGTCGAGCGCTTGCTGCGCGAGGGCGCGAACGAGCCGGAGCTGATAGGCCTGCGAGCGTCGCGGTCTCGCGGTCCGAACGGATCGTGCTTCGGATTGACAGGGCCCGACCGCGGTTCTACGGTTGGCCGCCAACCTTCGATATGAACGCGCCGATCGCCGCCGCCGTCACGCCGAGCCCGATGGTGGGACTCGATCCCGAGAGGTTCGTGCTCTGAGCGCGGGGGGCGATGGCGGCGGCTCGGAGCGATCGCCGTGGTACACCCTGTTCCTGCTGATTCTCTGTCATCTGTTCAACGACATCGACCGCAACATCCTTTCCATCGTGGCCGAGGACATCAAGAGC
>DATAFT010000366.1:0-11156 GCA_036257295.1 Thermoanaerobaculia bacterium | reverse complement strand
TTATCTCGACACGCTCCGCATCTCGGACAGCGCGCGCTACTCGGGCGACAGCTTCACGCCGCCGCCAGGCGACCTGAGCGACGACGCCAACACGGTCGTCTTGTTCAACTTCGCGGTCGACGACATTACCTTCGACCAGGGCACGGCGACCGTGGCCGATCTCAGCGGGAACATGCACACGGGAACGTTGGGAATAGGGTTTCCCGGCGCCACCTTCCCGCGCATTCCCAGCACCATCGACGTCGACGGCAACGGCTCGATCACGCCGTTGACCGATGGTTTGCTCCTGCTGCGATATTTCTTCAGCTTCACCGGGGCGACGCTCACCAGCGCCGCGGTTGGCACCGGCTGCGGCCGCTGTGACGCCGCCAGCATTCACCCTTACCTCTCGTCGCTCCTGGGCGCTCTCGACGTCGACAGCGATGGCAGCGTCACGCCGTTGACCGACGGCCTGTTGATCCTGCGCTACCTGTTCGGCTTCACCGGCGCCACCCTCACCACCGGCGCGCTGGGAAACGACTGCGACCGCTGCGAGGCCGGCGATATCGCCACCTACATTCAAGGGCTCGAGTGAACACATGCGGCTCTACCAGACCTACCTGTCGCCGTTCCCCACCCGCGTCAGACTCCTCATCTATGCCAAGGGCCTCGACGTCGAGATGGTGCGCCCGGCGGGCTTCCACGGTGACGGAGCGGAGAAAGGGGGCTACCTCGACGTCAACCCGATCGGCCGGGTGCCGACGCTCGAGCTCGACGACGGCTGGACGCTGCCCGAGTCCGAGGTGATCTGCGAGTACCTCGAGGACGCCTATCCAGAGCCCAGCTTGCGACCGACCGACCCCAAGCTGCGGGCGAGGATGCGGCTGCTGTCGCGCATCAGCGACATCTACATGGTGAGGGCACTGTCGCCGCTCTGGAACATCGTGGTGCGGCCGCCCAAGGAATGGGACCAGGATCTGATCCGTGCCGCGCTCGAAGAGGTCGACCAGTCGCTCGGCTACGTCGACGCCTTCATCGGCGATCGGGGTTACGCGGTCGGCGACTCGATCACGCAGGCCGACGGCACCCTGATCCCGATCCTGGTGCTGGTCGAGCACTGGCTGCCGATCTTCCGCGGACCCGCGCTCCTGCCCCGACATCCGAAGACCGCCGAGTACTGGCGGCGCATCGCCGACGATCCGTTGGCGGCGCGGTTGATCGCCGAGACCCGCGACGCGTTGGAGGAATCGATGCACAGACGTTCGCGCGCCAAGAGCAACTAGCCACCGGATGGTCCGCTTGATCGACATCGAATGCGATCTCCCGACTCGGGAGGTACTGGAGTTTCGCGCAGCCACGCCGCCGCCATCACCGCTCGGTTCCGGGGACACGTTTCGCGGCCGCGAAAGCGAGGCGCTCGACGGTTACGGCATGGCGAACTACGCCAAGGTCTTTCGCGGGCGGCAGCAGAACGCCACCGAACCCGTGGAGCTCGGGGACTTCGCGGACTGGCTCGGTACCCACGGCGTCGAGAAGGCGGTGATCGGGACTTCGTCGGTCCCCTCCAACACCTACGCCGCGGAGGTCATTCGCGCCCGGCCCGATCGCTTCCTGGCATTCGCCTGCATCAGTCCCTGGGACGGGATGAGGGGCGTGCGCGAGCTCGAGCGCCTGGTGCGCGAGCACGGCTTCTGCGGACTGAGCGCGTCGACGTACCGCGAACGCCTGCCGGGCGACGACGCTCGCTGGTACCCGCTCTACGCCAAGTGCGTCGAGCTCGCGATTCCGGTGCGGATCTATTCGGCGATGACCTACGCCAACGATCGCCCCTACGACATCGGTCATCCCCGACATCTCGACCGCGTCGCGGTCGATTTCCCCGAGCTGGTGATCATCGCGGCGTTGGGCGGCTGGCCGTGGGTCTCCGAGCTGGTTCCACTGATGCTGCGGCACCCGCACCTCTACTGCGACACCGCTGCCCATCGGCCTCGCTACCTGACGCGCCCGGGGTCGGGCTGGGAGATGCTGCTCCAGCTCGGCAACAACCGGCTGCAGGACAAGGTGATGGTGGGAATCTCGGCGCTCACCATCGGCGTGCCCTACGAGACGCTCCTGGCCGAGGTTCTCGATCTCCCGCTCAAGGGCGACGTCATGGACAAGTGGCTGCACCACAACGCAGCTAGAGTGTTGGGAATCGGATGAAGGAGGTCGCGATGACTACCGCTGCCCAAAGCGCCAACACCGCTGCCGCTCGTGAAGCCTTCTACCAACGCCTGGCCGCGAAGAACATGGCCCCGCTGTGGGAGTCACTCAAGGGATTGGTGCCACGCGAGCCCACGCCCAACGCGGTGCCCGCGGTCTGGCACTACGCCGAGCTGCGCGATCTGTGCCTCGAGGCGGGCCGCATGATCACGGCGCGCGAGGCGCAGCGGCGCGTGCTGGTGCTCGAGAACCCCGGCCTGCCCGGCAGCTCGCGCATCACGCAGTCGCTCTACGCTGGTCTCCAGGTGCTGATGCCGGGCGAGGAGGCGCCCAGCCATCGCCACACTCAGTCGGCACTGCGCTTCGTGCTCGAGGGCCACGGCGCCTACACCGCGGTCGATGGCGAGCGAACCACCATGAGCCCGGGCGACTTCGTCATCACGCCGCCCTGGTCCTGGCACGACCACGGCAACCAGAGCGACGCGCCGATGGTGTGGCTCGACGGTCTCGACATCCCGCTGGTCAACTTCCTCGACGCCGGCTTCTCCGAAGACGACCCGCGCGACATCCAGCCGGTCGAGCGCCCGGAAGGCGACTCGCTGGCACGCTACGGCACCGGTCTGCTTCCTCTCGGCGAGCGCCGCGGCAACGGAGCCGCCGAGGTCGGCGGCGCCGCCACCTCGCCGGTCTTCAACTATCCCTACGAGCGAGCGCGCGCCGCGCTCGAAGCGATGCGCAAGCGCGAGGCCTGGGACCCTTGCGCCGGCCTGCGACTGCGCTACACCAACCCACTCGACGGCGGCTGGGCGATGCCCACGATCGGCACCTTCCTCCAGTTGCTGCCCGCTGGCTACGCCACCCGCGCCTACCGATCGACCGACGCCACCGTGTTCGCGCTGGTCGAGGGCCGCGGCCGCACGAAAGTCGGCGCTCGCGTGCTGGAGTGGAGCCCACGCGACGTGTTCGTGGTGCCGGCGTGGTCCTGGCACACGCACCAGGCCGACGAGGAGTCCGTGCTCTTCAGCTTCTCGAACCGTCCGGCGCAGGAGAAGCTCGGGTTGTTCCGCGAAGAGCGCGGGACCTGAAGCGTGGGCTCGATGGATTTCGACGAGGTCATCCGCACCACGTTCGCTGCGCGCGAGTTCGTCGACGAGCCGGTGTCCGACCAGGTCCTTCACCGCCTCCTCGACCGGGCCCGCTTCGCTCCGAGCGGCGGCAACCGGCAGGGTTGGCGCGTCATCGTGGTGCGCGACCCCGCCGCGCGGCGCCGCCTCGCCGAGATCTGCAAGCCGGCCTGGCGCAAGTACCGAGCGCAGCGCGCCGCCGGCGAGAGCCCGTGGAACACGGTCAGGCCGTCGCGTGTGACCGACGCCGACGTCGCCGCGACGTCGGACGCGCATCCGACCCTCGACGTGCTCGACGATCCGCGCAAGGTGCCGCTGCTCCTCGTCGTCACCGTCGACCTCGGCGTGGTGGCGTCGATGGATCAGGAGCTCGATCGCATCGGCGTCATCAGCGGCGCTTCGATCTACCCGTTCGTGTGGAGCTTGCTGCTGGCCGCGCGCAGCGAAGGGCTCGGCGGCACCTTGATGACCTTCCTGGCCGCCGGCGAGCCCGAGGTGAAGAGGCTCCTCGGCATCCCCCCGGATCACGCGGTCGCCGCCATGATCCCGCTCGGCCGGCCGGTGAAGCAGCTCACCAAGCTCAGCCGCAAGCCGGTCGAGGAGTTCGCAACGCTCGATCGCTTCGACGGCGAGCCGCTACGCCGCGGCCGAAGTTAGTCGTCGGGAGAGTCGTGCTTGGCGGCCAGGACCATCCGGCTCCCGGAGAACCGGCTGCCGGGCGGATCGACCACCCACACCGCCTCGCGCTCCCAGCCGTCCTCGTAGATCAGCTCGCGCGCCGGGAAGCGGCGCAGCGGGCCGTGACTGCCGGCGGGCTTTCCGATCGTGATGGTGAGCGACAGCACCACGTGATCGGGGATGCCGAGCCGCTCGCGCAACTCGGTCTCGACCAGCCGGTGCCAGCCGGAGAAGCAGGCGCCGTAGCCCAGGGCGCGTGCCGCCAGCAGAAGGTTCTGGCAGGCCGGGAAGATCGACGCGCCTTCGCCGTGATCGGCGTCGCGGTAGCGCACGAAGCACGCGAGCACCACCACCGGGATCTCCTCGAAGTGGTCGACGAAGTGCTGCATGGCCTCCATCGATCGCACGCGGCGCGTGGAGCCGGCGGCGTCTCCCTCCTTGCCCCACCTCTCGGCGCCCGACTTGTGGCCCCACCCTCGTCTGAAGGCGGCGCCCATGAGGCTCTTGATCTCGCGCGCCGTTTCGCTGTCGCGCAGCACGATGAAGCGGAAAGGCTGGCGGTTGGTTCCAGACGGGGCGCGGGTGCCCGCCCACAGGATCTTGGCGAGCACGTCCTCCGGCACCGGATCGGGGAGATAGCGCCGGATGCTGCGCGCGGTGGCGATGCCTTCGAGCAGGTCGATGGTCTCGACGGCGCCGGTGTGCTCGCTCATGGCGCGGGGATCCTAACGCAGCCCTCGCGGTCTGCCGTTCGGACGCCGCTCGCCGCCGAGCGCCGCTTCACGACTGGTGCTATCTTCCGCGCGTCCCGACAACGACCCGACGCGAGGAGGTTCATGAGAGGTCATCTGTGGACAAGTAGGAGTCCGCTCTTCGTTCTGGCGCTGGTGGGTGGCATCGCCGCGAGCGGCTCGGCGCACGCGGTCGATGTCCCAGTGAGCTCCTCCAACTCAGCGGCGTGGTCCCGCTCCGACGGCGGAACGGGCACTGTGGCGGTGGGAGGCAGCACGCCGGGAGTTTGGAACTCGACGTTCGCGGCCACGATCCCGCCGGCCTCGACCGCGATTTCCTTCACCCTCGACAGTTTCAGCGCGGACGACAAGGGCGTCGTGCAGCTCAACGGCACTACCATCGGCGATGCCACCATCTTCATCGCCAACGGAGCGGCGGGTGGAGCCGGCGTGTTCGACTTCGGGCAGGGCGGGGGTAGCCAGGCCTACAACTTCGTCGGCTTTACCCCCGGCACCGCGTTTCCGCTGGCCGACGGGACGACCGCCTTCACGCTGGTCGTTTACATGAACGACACGAGCTCCGCGGATCCGATGGCGACACCACACCCGACGGTCCCCGCCACCTCGAGCTTCAGTCTCAGCGGAAACTTGGCCTACCAGGTTGCCGCGACCGAGACCCCGACCCCGACCACCACAGCGACACCGAGCATCACGCCGTCGCCGTCGACCACACCGTCGCCGTCACTTACGCCGACTATCACCAACACGCCGATCGTCTCGGCCCCTGCTGGCCCGCCGGGGATCCCGACGCTGTCGATGGCTGGTGGAGCGATGCTGGCCCTGTTGCTGGCCGCCCTGGCAATCCTGGTGCTGGCAAGGTCGCGAGCCTAGGATCGCGGACACCTCGATGGATCTCGGCATTCGAGGACGCACAGCCGCCGTCGCCGCCGCATCGACCGGGCTCGGCTTCGGCTGCGCCGCGGCCCTGGCCGCCGAAGGCGTGAGAGTCGCGATCTGCAGCCGCGATCGGGTGCGAGTGGAGGCGGCGGCGAGGAAGATCGGCGCAGACGTGGTGCCGATCGTCGCCGACGTCTCGACCGAGGACGGCGCCGCGAGCTTCGTCGATGGAGCCGCCGTCGCGCTCGGACAGATCGACATCCTGGTGCCCAACGCCGGTGGCCCGCCGCGTGGCGGCCCGGTCGACAGCACGTTGAAGGCCTACCGGGGCGCGCTCGAGCTGAACGCCCTCTCGACCATCATCATGTGCCAGCACGTGGTGCCGGGGATGCGCGCGCGACACTGGGGGCGCATCGTGGCGATCACCTCGGCGGGCGCTCGCTCGCCGATCCCGACGCTCGCCGCCTCGTCGACCGCGCGCGCCGCGGTGACCAGCTTTCTCAAGGTGCTCGCCACCGAAGTGGCCAAGGACGGCGTGACCGTCAACTCGGTGCAGCCGGGCGTGCACGCCACCGATCGCATCAAGGGGATGGGCCCGCTCGAGGAGATCGCGAAGCGCGTCCCGGCCGGCATCGTCGGCGACGCCGCGGACTTCGGCAAGGTGGTGGCGTTTCTCTGCTCGGAGCCCGCGAAGTTCGTCACCGGCACCAGCGTCCTGGTCGACGGCGGCGCTTTCCCCGGTTTCTAACGCAGGTACCCCAGCGCGCGCAGCGCCTCGAGCTCGCGCGGCTCGAGCTCGAGGGCGCGCGGCGGCTCGACCGCAGCGAAGGCGGCGTCGAGCTGGCCGCGCAGTCGCTCGGTGAGCTCCGGCCGCTCCGCGGCGAGGTCCCGGGTCTCACCGGGGTCCGCCTCGAGGTCGTAGAGCTCGGGTCGCCATCCACCCTGAGGGCGCGGCCGCTCGACCAGCTTGTAGAGCGCGGTTCGCAACGTCCGCTCGCGGGCCTGCCCCGCCGGCCAGCGCGCCTTGACCGCGAGCAGCGCCGCCATGACGTCTGGATGCCGAGCGCTCACGTCGTGCTCGAGGAACGGATCGGCGACGTGATCGTAGAGACGCGGCTCGCCGCCGGGATCGACGCAGAGCGAGAAGCGGGAGCCATTGATGCACTGGCGATCGCCCGGGTGGCCCGACGCGAGGTAGAGGAAGGTCTCGGGCAGGAGCGCGCCACCGCTCTCGGCGATGGCGGACCCGGGCGAAGTCTCGCCGCCGGTCAGCAGGCGCGAAGAGAGATCCATGCCGTCGAACGCCGGCCACTCCGAGCTCGGGACCCGAGCGAGCGCGAGCAGCGTGGGAGTCAGGTCCTCGAGCCTGGCGATCGCGCGATCGACTCGCGGCTCGATGCCGGGACCTGCAACGAGGAGTGGAACGCGGAGGCTGGAGTCGTGGACGCTGGGGCCGTGCTCGTAGAAGAGGCCGTCCTCGCCCAGGTTCTCACCGTGATCGGAAGTGAACACCACGTAGGCTCGGGCGAGCAGCCCGCGGGTCTCGAGCGCGTCGAGCAACCGGCCAACGTGAAAGTCGGTGAACGCGATCTCGGCGTCGTAGAGCGCCTCGCAGTCGGCGAGGGCCGTGCTCGCCTCGCCGCCGAGATCGATGCGCACGTGCGCGGTAGCCACCAGGTCGCTACCCGTCCTGGTGACCAGATCGCGACAGGCGCGGCCCTCCGGTTGATCGCGCCACGTCTCGGGCGGCGCGTACGGAAAGTGTGGATCGATGTAGTGGACCCAGAGCAGGAACGGGGAGACGCGGTTCGTCGTCGTGGGCGCGCCCGCCGGCAGTGTCTCTTCGACCAATGCGATGGTGGCGTCGGTCACGCCCGCCGCGGTGTGGTCCGCGAAGCTCTGGTAGTCGAGGAAGCGGTCGAAGCCGAGGTGCAGGTTCTGCGCGCGTCCGGCGGCGCCGTTGACGCTCACGCCGAGCGTGATGTAGCCGCGGGCGTCGAGCATCGACGGCAGAGTGGCGAGCGTGGCAGCCATCGGCTGGCCCACCTCACGCGAGCCATGACGCCAGGGCAGAAGCCCCGTCATCATCGAGGCCAATGCCGGCGTGGTGCGGGGAAACGGCGTGGTCGCCGCCTCGAATCGCACGCCGCGCCGGGCCAGCGCGTCGATCACCGGCGTCCGCGCGCCGGCGTGCCCGTAAACGCCGAGGCGATCGGCCCGCAGCGTGTCGATGGTGATGAGAACGATGGAAGGAGGAGGACTCGAGTCGCCGGCGCCGCCGTCGCAACCGGCCAGGTGGAACGCCGCGACCACGATCGCGGCTACCGCGAAGCGTCTCACCCCACGGTCACGACTCGGATCTGGTCGGTGGAGCCGCCCTCCAGCTTCGAGCTGCCGGTCGCGACCACGACGTCGCCGCGGCGCAGGATGCCGTCCTTCTTCGCCCGTTCGATCGCGAACTCGACCCTGGCGGCGTCGACCGCCTCGCCCTGATAGAGGAGCGGCACCACGCCCCAGTTCATCGACAACCGACGCACCACGCGCTCCTCCATCGCCACCGCCAGGATCGCGGAGTCGGGCCGGTACTTGGAGATGCGTCGCGCGGTGCGTCCACTCTCCGTGAGACAGACGATCGCCGCCGCCGAGAGATGCTCCGACATCGCGATCGCGGCCTGCGCCACCGCCTCCGCCATCTTGTCGGCGGGAAGCGAGGTGATCTTCTGCAGCTCGCCGTACTCGCGCAGGTTCGCTTCCGCGACCAGCGCGAGCCCGGACATGGTCTCGACCGACTCGACCGGATAGCGGCCGACAGCGGTCTCGCCCGAGAGCATCAGCGCGGAGCTGCCGTCGAAGATGGCGTTGGCCACGTCGCTCACCTCGGCGCGCGTCGGCCGCGGGTTGCGCTCCATCGAGTCGAGCATCTGGGTAGCGGTGATCACCGGCTTGCCCGCGGTGACGGTGGCGCGGATGATCCGCTTCTGCAGTACCGGCACCTCGGCCATCGGCACCTCGACGCCGAGGTCGCCTCGGGCCACCATGGTTCCGTCGGCGGCGGCGATGATCTCCTGCAGGTGCTCGACGCCGCGACGGTTCTCGATCTTGGCGATGATCGGGCGCTCGGAGCCGAGGCCTTTGAGGTAGGCGCGGATCTCCTCGATGTCCGCCGCCGAGCGCACGAACGACGCCGCCACGTAGTCGACGTCGGCGGACCCCACCAGCGCGAGGTCCTCGCGGTCCTCGACGCGAAGTTGCGAGAGCGCGAGGTCCTTGCCCGGTACGTTGACCTTGCGCGTCTCGCGCAGGGTGCCGCCGCACTGGACGCGGGTCTCGATCGCGCCGCGCCGCACACCCACCACCTCGAGCTCGATCTTGCCGTCGTCGAGGAAGATGACATCGTCCAGACCGACTTCGTCGGCGAGGTCCGGGTAGCTCACCGAAGTGCCTTGCGACGAGCCGACGCGCCCGTCGGTGTAGAGGGTGAAGGTCTGGCCCGGCTGGAGCACTGCGGCGCCGCCCTCTACCTTGCCGGTACGGATCTCGAGCCCGCGCAGGTCGACCATGACGGCGAGGTTGGTGCCGGTCGCCGCCGCCGCCTGGCGCACGCGCTCGAGCACGCGCTTGTGATCGTCCATGCTGCCATGCGACATGTTGAGCCGCGCGACGTTCATGCCGGCGCGACACAACGTCGCGAGGACCTCGGGACTGTCGGACGCCGGCCCCACGGTGGCGACGATCTTCGTCTTGCGGACGGCAGCCATGGCGGGCGAATGGTACCCGGTTGGGCGCGGCGCGACTAGTTGGCCACGGCCCCAGCGAAGCTAGACCAACTTGACCTCGGTGGTCGCCTTGGTCACCACCAGCATGCGCTCGGTATTGTCCTCGGGGTCGGGCGGAAAGACGAAGAACGCGAGCCGATCTCCCGAGTAGCCATTGGTATAGCCCTCGATCACCTCGCCGTCGCTGAAGCGCACCCGAACTCGGCGGCCGAGCCCGGCGCGCTCCAGGTCGTAGCGGCGGTGGCGATCGGGTCCGCTGGTGTAGTCCTTGACGAAGAAGACGCCCTTCAGCTCCGAGAGCTGGACCTCTATCGTCTCGTTGGTCTCCCAGTCGGTGACATGGAACGTGGGCTTGTTGGGGAACAGGTCGGGACTCCAACCCTTGACTACCCGGCCATCCATGTAACGGACCACGAGCTTGCTTCGCATAGACACAATGCTAACCCCGAATGCCTTTTCGTGGGCTACACTTCCCTTCCCATCAAAGTTCGAACTCTTGGAGACCCGCCAATGACCGAAGCCGCCGTCGCGGCGAAGAAGCTGATTCCGATCGTGTCCTTCCTCCGCAATCCCGACAACGGTCCGCCTCATCTCGCCGGCTGCAAGTGCGGCGCTTGCGGGCAGATCTTCCTCGGTGACGAGCGCACTGTCTGCAGCGCCTGCTCGGCGCGCGGCCAGATGCAGCCGATGACGCTGTCGGACCGGGGCGAGCTCTACGTGTTCTCGATCATCTACCGCTCGTTCCCCGGCGTCGAGACGCCGTTCATCTCGGCGGTGGTCGATCTCGAGGGCGGCGGCACCGTCAAGGGCACGCTCAAGAACATCGCGGCCGATCCTGACCAGATCCAGCTCGGCATGCCGGTCGAGATCAAGTACGAGATCGCGCCGCGCAAGGATCGCGAAGGCAACGAATATCTCACCTTCTACTTCCAGCCTCGCTCCGGAAATGCTGTTTAGCATTTCCTCCGCGAGAACAATGTCGGCGCCGAGGACGGCGCATCGGAGGAGCAAGCAGTGAGCGACAACGTCTACATCGTCGGCATCGACATGATCAAGTTCGGGAAGTTCCCCGACCGCTCCGTCGAGTCGCTGGGCGCCGAGGCGGCGCTCGGAGCGCTCGACGACGCCGGGCTCACCATCCGCGACATGGAGGCGTTCTACTGCGGCAACCTCATGTTCGCGAGCGGCATGGTGGGCCAGCGCATCCTGCGCGAGATCGGCCTCACCGGCATTCCAGTGGTCAACTGCGCCAACGCCTGCGCCACCGGCGCCACCGCGTTCCGCGAAGGGTGGATCGCGGTCAAGGCGGGGCTCTACGACCTGGTGCTCGCGGTCGGCGTCGAGAAGATGGCCGGCGCCGGGCTCCTGGGCGGGCCGCGCGAGTCCGGCATCCCGACCGAAGGACTGCTGGGCTCGGGCACCATGCCCTGCGTGTTCGCCGAGGCCGGGCTCGAGCACTCCCGCAAGTACGGCACCACCTTCGAGCAGTTCGCCAAGGTGGCGGTCAAGAACCACCACCACGCCACCATGAATCCGAAGGCGCGCTACCAGATGGAGACCCCGCTCGAAGAAGTGATGTCGGCCGAGATGATCTCGTACCCCAACACCAAGTTGATGTGCAGCGCCAACGTCGACGGCTCGGCGGCGGCGGTGATCGCCTCCGAGAAGATGGCGCGCAAGCTGGGCTTGAAGCGCGCGGTCAAGGTCACCGCCTCGATCATGACCTCGGATCGCTACACACCCCGCGACCTGGTGCTGCCCGACGTCTC
>DATAFT010000357.1:0-5626 GCA_036257295.1 Thermoanaerobaculia bacterium | reverse complement strand
GAACTGGAGCGAGGGATTCACGGTCCAGCGCAGCCAGGCGTCGAGCAACGTGCTGGTAGCCGGAGCGAAGTCGGGCATCAGCCTGAAATCGAACTGCTTGAACAGCTTGCCGGTGAGCTCGATACGCGCGCGGCGAATCAGGACGTCATCGGAGCCGCTCGGCGGCGCGAGCCCGGTGCCGGTCCCGGTCTGGTCGTTGCCGAAGAAGAAGCGACTGTCGCCCTGCACCAGGGTCCGCAGCCGCATCTGGAAGCCGCCGTCACCGCTTTCGAGGGAGAAGCCCTCGGCGCCGACCTTCACCACCGGCGGCTTGGGTTCCTCCGCCGGCTTCTCGCCCGCCGCTTGCGGCGCACCCGCTTGCGGCGCCGCCGCCGGCGGCGCCTGATCGGCTGCGGCGACTGGTGGCGCGGCGCCGATCGGGATGCGCCCCAGCGCGTCCTCCGGATCGAGCTCAGCGCCTCGTAGGGAAGAACCCGAGAGGTACAGGATCACGGCCGCCGCGGCCGCGATCGGTCGAGTGCCAGCGGTTGCTTTCATGGTGCTCCATTCGTGGTTGCGACAGGACTTCCGGTGACCCGGTATGGGCCTGGTCGTTTGTCCGCGCCGCGCCTGCGCCGGCCAGTCGGCCGGCACCAGCGCGCGCAGCGCTCGACTCCTCATGACTCCAAGCCACGAGCGGGAAGAGTAAGGATCTCGGGTTTGAGGGTCAGTCGAAAGCGAGTGACAAGTGGGTCGCGAGTGCGGAGAAGCTCGCTCCGAGCGCAGCGTGATCGCGCGTCATTCGCGGTCGCCCCCGGTCCGCCACTCGATCAGCGTCTTCAACCCGAGTGTCACCAGACCGAGCAGTGTCAGCAGCGACGCCACCGCGAACGCGCCGACGAAGTCGTACTCGTTGTAGAGGATCTCGACTTGGAGCGGCATGGTCGTGGTGCGGCCGCGGATGTGCCCCGACACCACCGACACCGCGCCGAACTCGCCCATCGCGCGCGCGTTGCACAGGATCAGGCCGTAGAGCAGCGCCCACTTCACGTTCGGCAGCGTGACCCGCATGAAGGTGAGCAGCCCACCGGCTCCCAGTATGCGCGCCGCCTCCTCTTCGTCGGTCCCCTGCGACTGCATGAGCGGGATGAGCTCGCGCGCGACGAACGGGAAGGTGACGAAGAGCGTCGCCAGCAGGATGCCCGGGACGGCGTAGATGATCTGGATGTCCTGAGACTTGAGCCAGGGCCCGAACCAGCCTTGGAGTCCGAACAGCAGCACGAAGACCAGGCCCGCGATCACCGGCGACACCGCGAACGGCAGGTCGATCAGGGTGATGAGCAGGCTCTTGCCGCGGAACTCGAACTTGGCGATCGCCCAGGCGGCCGCGATCCCGACCAGCGCGTTGAGCGGCACCGCCACCGCCGCGGTGGTGAGCGTGAGGGCGATCGCCGCGCGGGTGTCTGGGTGCCGCAGCGCGGCAAGGTAGGCGGGGATGCCCTTGGCGAACGCCTGCGCGAACACCGCGATCAGCGGCAGGAAGAGAACGGCGCCGAGAAACGCCAGGCTGATCGAGATCAGCAGCCAGCGCACCAGGACCGGCTCCCGCAGCGCCGGCAGGCCGACGCGTGACGACAGCATGGGCGCGCGCAGCGTCGAGGTGGGCGCCGCCATCAGGAGTGGGCTCCGGCCATGCGGTCGCGGCCCCAGGCCTGCAGCAGATTGATGACCAGGAGCAGCGCGAACGACAGGACCAACATGGCGGCGCCGATCGCGGTGGCGCCCAGATAGTCGTACTGCTCGAGCTTGATCACGATCAGCAGCGGTGCGATCTCGGTCTTCATCGGCAGGTTGCCGGCGATGAACACCACCGAGCCGTACTCCCCGACCGCACGGGCGAACGAGAGCGCGAACCCGGTCGCGAGCGCGGGCAAGACAGCGGGGAAGAGCACGCGCCAGAAGGTGGTGAAGCGCCCCGCTCCCAGCATCGCCGCCGCCTCCTCGAGCTCGGTCTCGAGGTCTTCGAGCGCCGGTTGCAGCGTGCGCACCACGAACGGCAGCCCGACCAGGACGAGCGCCACCACCACGCCGATTCGAGTGAAGGCAACCTTGACACCCAGCGGCTCGAGCCGGCTGCCCACCCAACCGTTCGACCCCATGATGGTCGCGAGCGCGATGCCGGAGACCGCGGTCGGCAGCGCGAACGGAAGGTCCACCATCGCGTCGATCAGACGACGCCCGGGGAACCGGTAGCGCACCAGCGACCACGCCACGACGAAGCCGAAGACCCCGTTGATGGTGGCGGCGACGATCGACGCGCCGAAGCTCAACCGATACGACGCCAGCACGCGAGGATCGGAGATCTTGCCCCAGACCTCGGTCCAGCTCGCGCTGGCGGAGCGGATGAAGAGTCCCGCCAGTGGGATGAGGACGAGCAGACCGAGGTAGACGAGCGTGATCCCCATGGTCAGCCCGAAGCCGGGGAGGACGCTGTACTTCTTGAACCGCACTAGCTCCGCGCATGGTGTTTACCATGCGCTCCGCTAGTCACGATTTTGGCGCCGCGGACGGCGCGGCTCCGCGCATGGTGTTTACCATGCGCTCCGCTAGTCACGATTTTGGCGCCGCGGACGGCGCGGCTCCGCGCATGGTGTCTACCATGCGCTCCGCTAGTCATGATTTTGGCGCCGCGGACGGCGCGGCTCGCAGCCACTAATCACCTCGCCGGCTGGTAGATCTGGTCGAACACTCCGCCGTCGTCGAAGTGCTCGGCCTGCGCCTTGTCCCAGCCGCCGAAGACGTCATCGATGGTGAAGAGCTCGATCGAGGGAAACTCGGAGGCATGCCTCGCTGACGCCTCGGGATCGCGCGGGCGATAGTGATGCTTGGCGGCGATGTCCTGCCCGGCGGCGCTGAAAAGGTACTCGAGGTAGGCCTCGGCCACGGCGCGCGTTCCACGACGATCGACCACGCTGTCGACGATGCTCACCGGGGGCTCGGCCAGGATGCTGACGGAAGGCATCACGATCTCGACCTTCCCCGGTCCGAGCTCTCCGATCGCGAGCAGCGCCTCGTTCTCCCAGGCCAGCAGCACGTCGCCGATGCCGCGCTGCACGAAGGTGTTGGTCGCGGCGCGAGCCCCGGCGTCGAGCACCGGCACCTGGCCGTAGAGCGCTCCCACGAAGCTGCGCGCCGCGGCCTGAGCCTGCTCGACCTCCGCTGCCGCCGCTGGATCCTGCAGCTTCTTCAGGTCTCCGAGCTCGCGGCGCAGGATCGCGCCCCACGCAGCCAGGTAGTTCCAGCGCGCGCCGCCCGAGGTCTTGGGATTGGGCGTGATGACCTCGATTCCCTCCTTGGTGAGGTCCTGCCAATCGCGGATACCGTCGGGATTTCCGGTTCGCACCAGGAACACGATGGTCGAGGTGTAGGCGGTGCTGTTGTGCGGCAGACGCTGCTGCCAGCCATCCGGAATGAGCTGCGCCTTGCGGCGCAACGCGTCGACGTCGTAAGCAAGGGCGAGCGTGACCACGTCGGCGTCGAGACCTTCGATGACGGCCCGCGCCTGGCTGCCCGATCCGCCGTGCGACATCTGGACTTCCACGCGCTGACCGTTCTGCTCCGACCAGTGCTGCGCGAAGGCGGTGTTGAGCTCGGCGTAGAGCTCCCGGGTGGGGTCGTACGACACGTTCATGATGGTGACGCTCTGTGACTCTCCGGCGGGCTGGTCCGAGGCCGCGCCCCCACCGGTGCCTTGGTCGCCGCCGCCACAAGCGATCGCTCCCAGGACGACGAGCGACCAGGCCACTCGAAGTCCGCAATTCAGTGTGTTCATCTCTTCGCTCTCCATCAGAATTCTCGCCGTGCGCGTACGATCAGCACCGGACAGGGCGCATCCTCCAGCAGGTCGGAGACCAGACCGCCGAGGCTCGAGCGACTGCCGATCGACGGAAACGGCGCGCCGACCACCAGCAGATCGTGGTTGCCTTCCTCGAGCTCGGCCAGGATCTCCCGCAGCGGCGATCCGCGCCGCACGCGGGTCGAGGCCGCCGCGCCAGCGCCCTGGAGAAAGATCGCGCTGCGCTCCAGGAAGCGCGCCACGTGCTCCGGCACTTCGTCGTCGCCGCGCTCCGGCAGAACAGTGAGCACGGTCGCTTGCGCGCCGAGCTGGCGCAGCAGTCGGCTGGCGAACAGCACGTCCTCCTTGCCCGGTTCGCCGACCGCGACGCAGATGAGAAATCGCGTCGGCAGCGCCGCGCCCGGCGGCACCACCATGAGATGGTGCTCGCCGCCCTGCATCAGCCGCGCGGTGTCCTTGACCCGAGCGCCGGCGGGAACCATCATCACGTCGTAGTTGTCGCGCGACGACGCCCCGGGACCGTCGGCGAAGCGCACCGTCAACCCGCTCAAGCCAGGGTGCGGTCCGGCATCCTCCGTTGCCTGGCCGGCGTTGCCGGCCACACCGGGACCGAGCTCGCGGCGCTCGACGCCACCACCGGCGAGGATCGACACCCGGGCGTGAATCGATCGAGCGAGCTCCTCGCCGAGCTTCACGACGGCGGCGGACCCGGGCGATTCGTCCGGGACCACCAGGAAGCGAAGTCCGGGATGGGCGAGCGGATGGATGCGGCGCAGGCCGAGCCAGGCCTCCTGGCCGCCCTCGAGCGGGAAGCGGCGCGTCTCGTGTTGTGACCGGCTGGCGTCGATCCAGAGGTAGTCGGCGCCGAACGGTATTGCCGGCGACACGCCGCGGACGCCGCGCAGTCGGGGGAGCTGGAGGCGCAGACGTTCGAACGAGCCCAGGTAGGTGGTCTCGAGCACCTTGGCCGGGCCCAGCGGAAGCGAGGTCAGGTCTCCCTTGGTCGCCGCCACTTCCACGTCCTCGGGACGGAACAGCACTTCGACGCGGCGGCGACCGTCGTCGACGGCAGCCTCGGTGCGCAGCGGGATTTCGACCGGACCGAGCGCGAGACCGCGCGGCGTGGATTGCCCGACGAGAAGATTGGCCGCACCGAGGAAGGTGGCGACGAAGGGTGTCTGTGGCCGCAGGTAGAGCTCTTCGGGCTCGCCCACTTCGAGCAGGCGCCCGAGATGGAGCACGGCGATGCGATCGCCCAGCTCGAACGCCTCCTCTTGATCGTGTGTGACGAAAACGGTGGTGACGCCGAGGTCTCGCTGCACGCGCCGGATGGTCTGGCGCAGCTCGACGCGGATCTTGGCGTCGAGCGCCCCGAACGGCTCGTCGAGCAGGAGGACCGGGGCGTTGTTCGCGAGCGCCCGCGCGATCGCGACCCGCTGGCGCTGGCCGCCCGAGAGCTGCTGCGGTCGCCGTAAACCGAAGCCCGAGAGCCCGACCAGCTCGAGCAGCTCTTCGCGCCGGCGCCGCCGCTCTTCCTTGGGCACGCGCGCCACGCGCAGCGAGAACTCGACGTTGTCGGCCACGGTCATGTGGCGAAACAGCGCATAGCTCTGGAACACGAATCCGATGCCCCGGTCCTTGGGCGAGAGCGTGGTGACGTCGCGCCCGTGGAGCCACACCTTGCCGGCGTCGACCTCGGAGAGGCCCGCGATCATGCGCAGGAGCGTGCTCTTGCCGCTGCCGCTGGGGCCGAGCAGAACGAACAGCTCGCCGGTCGCGATCTCGAGCGAG
>DATAFT010000332.1:0-4679 GCA_036257295.1 Thermoanaerobaculia bacterium | reverse complement strand
GCGAAGGACTCGATGCGCCAGTCTTCCAGCCGATCGAGCTCGGGGCGATCGGGATCGCCGTCATGGTTGTAGTCGATCCACAGGCGCAGGTCGGGCCAGGCGCGATCGGTCGCGGTCAGTTGACCGTCGCCGTCGCCACCCGCGCTGGCGGAGTCGAGATCGGCGAGCGCCCGCCACCCGGCTTGGCGCGATGGTCCGTCGGGCGTGGCCAGGCGGCGCCCGAGCAGCTCGTCGGGCTGCATCGCATCGTCATGATTGGCGTCGAGCCAGAGAAAACCCTCGCGCTGCTCTTCGGCGGTCCACTGCACCCGCTCGCGCAGACCATCGCCGTCGACGTCGAAGGGAACGGGATAGTGACGGTCTCCGAGGCGTAGACCGTCGCCCTCGAGATCGACCACCAGGCACACCATCCGAACGGTGCTCGCCGCCGCGGGTTGCAGCGCGGTGCACACCAACGCGAGCGCGAGACCGGCGATCAGCCAAGCGACTCGACTGGATCCACCCGCCGCCGCAGTGGACCGAATCCGATTCAGGTGCATCTGCACCGGAGAGGATCGGCCCTTTTTCGGGTTTTGTCTAGTAGGTCGCTCACTCCGTCGAACGTTCGTCACGACTGAGACGGCGTCGATCTCGCGCATCACGGGACCTCCTCGGCGGAAGACTCTCCGGCCCATTCCAGGCCAGACTCGCGGCCACAACGGGCCGCCCACGCTGCGTGTTGTATGGGAAACGAACGAGGAGACGAGAGGTGCCAGTCACTTGTTCCGACCATTCACGATCCCCCTCGACCGACAGCATGGACTCCTTCGGTGCGGAGAGAACAGATTCAGATTTCGAATATTGATTGCATAACAGTTTCGGCTCTGTTCTACTGTGCTCCATGTCGTCATTGGTCCAGGAGCCCGCGCCGCCGGACCGCGTCGGCGCCGAGGGCGGCGGCTTGACCTCGACGCTCTACGAGCGCATCGCCGAGCGCATCCTCGCCAGCATCCGCGACGGCACCCTGGTCACCGGACAGCGCCTCCCGTCGGTGCGTCGCGCCAGCGAACAGTTCGACGTCAGCGTGACGACCGTGCTCGAGGCCTACCGCCGCCTCGAGGATCGAGGCGTGATCGAGGCCCGTCCGCAGTCGGGGTACTACGTGCGCCGCAAGCCCGACGCGCCGCCGGCGCCGGCGCGCACCGCCACCAACGAACGCGCGGCCGAGCTCACCATCAGCGATCTCGTGTTGCGCGTGATCCAGGACTGGCGTGCGCCGGGACTGGTCGCCAATTTCGGCGTCGCCGCGCCGTCTCCCAACGTCATCCACGCCACCCGGCTCGACCGATTGCTGGCGCGCTCGATCCGCCGCGGCACCGTCGACGCCCTCGCCTACGACTCACCGGCCGGCCTCGAGCAGCTGCGCCTCCAGATCGCGCGGCGCGCGCTCGATCTGGGGATGAGCCTCGCGCCCGACGACATCATCACCACTTGCGGCGGCCAGAACGCGGTTCGCCTCTGCCTCGAAGCGGTGACGCGTCCCGGCGACACCGTGGTGATCGAGACGCCGACCTACTTCGGTCTGCTGGAAGTGCTCGAGAGCCTGCACCTGCGCGCGCTCGAGGTCGCGACGTTTCCCGAGCACGGCATCTGCCTCGACGCGCTCGAGGAGGCGATGCGCCGCCATCGCGTGGCGGCCTGCGTGCTGTGCCCGACCTACGGCAACCCGCTCGGCCACTGCATGCCGGACGAGAAGAAGAAGCGGCTCGCGGTTCTGCTCGAGCGAGCCGGCGTGCCGCTGGTCGAAGACGACGTCTACGGCGACCTGACGTTCGAGGCGCGCCGCCCGCCGCCGGTCAAGGCTTTCGACACCGGCGGCAACATCCTGCTGTGCTCTTCGTTCTCGAAGACGCTCGCCCCTGGCCTGCGAGTCGGTTGGGCGGCGCCGGGCCGCTACCGCCGCGCCGTCGAAAGGCTCAAGTTCAACTCGATGTTGGCGGTGCCGACGCCGACGCAGATCGCGGTCGCCGGCTTCCTCGAAGAGGGAGGCTATGACCGCCACCTGCGCCGGCTGCGGCGCGCCTGCGCCGAGCTGGTGGCGCGTACCAGCGACGCGGTGTCGCGGTCGTTCCCGCCGGGCACGCGCGTGAGCCGCCCGCGCGGCGGCTGCGTGCTGTGGGTGGAGCTCCCCGCCGGCTTCGACTCGCTGCGCCTCTACGAGCAGGCGCGCGCCGAGCGCATCGCGATCGCGCCCGGGCCGATCTTCTCCGCCACCGAGCGCTACCAGAACTGTTTCCGCTTGGCCGCCTCGACGCCGTGGACGCCGGCGGTCGAGCGCGCGATGGAGCGGCTGGGCGAGCTGGTCGGCGAGCAGGTGCCGCCCGGAGTATCGTCAGCCTAGAAGGCAGAAGGCGGGATCACGCTGGCGCCGCGCTTCCCCGCCAGTGATTCTTCGCGTCGAGGTCCTTGATCAGGCTCTTCGACGCCGCCCAGAACATCCAGATGGCGATGAACTTGGACGCCGCCACGATCATCAACGAGTAGCGGATCGAGAGCGCCCCGTGCGCGGGCGCGAGCCCGTCGCTGATGATCCCGACCAGGAGCGGGCCGAGCCCGAGCCCGATCATGTTGAGGATGAAGAGCAGGATCGCCGACGCCAGCGCGCGCATGCGCACCTTGACCAGCCCGTAGGTGATCGCGATCGCCGGGCCCAGGTGCATGGCCGCGAAGATGATGGCGAAGAAGTAGGCGACCAGCGCCAGGCGCGGGTCCTCGATCAACAGGAACAGGTAGACGAAGGGGAAGTACCCGACCAGCGACAGCGCCGGCACCCACAGGTACCAGCGCTTGTCGCGCGCGCCCAGTCGATCGGCGAGGCGCCCGCCCAGGATCGAGCCGATCGCGCCGCCGACGCCGACCTCGATACCGATCCAGGTCCCGATCTCGCCGCTGCCCATCTCGTGAACCCGCCGCAGGTACGACGGCACCCACGACCCGAAGCCATAGGCGGAGAAGGCGGCGATGCCGGTCGCCACCGAGAGCAGCGCGAACGATCGCATCGACAACATGAAGCGCAGCACGTCCTTGACGCTGTCGCGCTCGGTGTCCGGCGCGCCGGCGTGGCCGTCCATCACGCCGCGCTGTGGCTCGCGCACGGTGAACCGCACTACCAACGCGAACACGATCCCGGGCACGCCGACCACCAGGAACGCGACCCGCCAGTTGAAGAACTCGTTGATCCAGCCGCCCAGCAGGTAGCCGAGCATGGCGCCGACGTGGATGCCCGAGTTGTAGATCGAGATCGCGGTGGCGCGCCGCTCGGGGGTGAAGTAGTCCGAGATCAGCGAGTGCGCGGGTGGGCTTCCCGCTGCCTCACCGACGCCGACGCCGATGCGCGCCAGCGCCAGGTGCAGATAGCTCTGCGCCGCGCCCGAGAGCGCGGTCATCGCGCTCCACACCGTGAGGCCGATCGCGATCAGGTTGCGGCGCACGCCGTGGTCGGCCCAGCGCGCGATGGGAATGCCGGCGACGGTGTAGAAGACGGCGAACGCGAACCCGGTGAGGAACCCCATCTGGGTGTCCGAGGCGCCGAGGTCGGCCTTGATGGGGTCGATCAGGATCGACAGGATCTGCCGATCGACGAAGTTGAAGACGTAAACGACGAACAGGACGAAGAGGACGTAGTTGGAATACGTCGTCGGAATTTCTGTGGCTTCCGCGGTTACCGACGACCGCGGAGTCGCTGCCTCGCTGGGGGCTGACACCGGCCGGGAAGCTACCACAGCCGATCGACCTCAAAGCCAGTCCTTCTTCCAGAAAATCAAGGCCACGATGAGGGCGCAGAGCAGCGACAGGGCGACGATGCCCGCGAACGCCCACGGATCGTGCTGGAAGGGAACGGGTACGTTCATCCCGTAGAACGTGGCGAGCACGGTGGGGATGATCAGGACGATCGTCATCGAGGTCAGGAACTTCATCACTGTGTTGAGGTTGTTCGAGATGATCGAAGCGAACGCGTCCATCATGTTGCTCAGTATTGTGCCGGCGACCTCGACCCGTCCGATCGCCTGGCGGTGCTCGATGATCACGTCATCGAGCAGGCGCTGCTCTGGCTCGGCCATGCTGACCAGGTCGCCCTGACGCAGGCTCTCGAGGATGAGCTCGTTGCCGCGGAGCGAGTTGGTGAAGTGCACCAGGCTCTTCTGGTAGCGCAAGAGCTCGAGCACCTCCCGATTCCGGAGCGATCCCTGGAGCCGTCCTTCGAGCCGCTCGACGATGGCGTCGATCTCGCCCAGCCGCCGGAGATACATGTTGGCCACCGACCACAGCGCGACCAGCAGGAGCCGCGTCGGCTCGGTGGTGTCGAGCTCCCGCTCGCGCTCGTGCGGCAGCTGACGGAGTAGCTCGTGCTCGATCCGGCAGATGGTCGCCACCCAGTGGTCGCCGACGGCGATTCCGACCGGAGCGGTGAGGTAGGGCGGCTTCGTCGCAGTGCCATCGAAGTAGGGAACGTGCACCAGGACGAGTAGCAGCCCGCCTTCCTTCTCGATCAGTGAGACTTGACCCGGGTCGAGAGCGTCAGCGACGAAGTCGCGAGGGATGCCGAGCTCCTCGCTCAGTCGGCTGGCCTCCTCCGGGGTGGGATCGGCAGCGTCGATCCAGCAGCCTTCGACGACGCCGTCGGTTTCCACCAACCCCTT
>DATAFT010000325.1:0-8608 GCA_036257295.1 Thermoanaerobaculia bacterium | reverse complement strand
AGAGCACGGCTTCCCGTCCGTCGGTGCGAACCGGAACCAGGTTCTCGGCGGTCGGCACGTAGAGCTCGAGGCGCTCGGTCTTGGCCGTCGCGGCCGGGCTCTCACCGTTCGGCGTGGGCTGCGCTTGGCCGACGACCTCGTCGACCGCCGTGAAGGTGACCGTGATCTCGGGCTGGCCGATCGCGACGGCCTCGGCGGGGTCCGCGATGCGCTCGGCCTTGGCGTCGTCGATGGCGTAGAGGAAGTCGCTCACCGGACCGTACTCGATGGCCTCCTCGCCGCGCTTCCACGATCCTTCGCCGCGGGTGAGCTCGAGCGTTCCCTGCGCGTCGGTGACGGTGACGCGATCGACCTCGAACACCGGCATCGACGACCAGTCCTTCGACCGCCAATCGGGGACCGCGCGCTCGAGCTGCTGGTCGAGCGCCGCCGCCGTGGTGACCACCAGATCGCCGGTCTTGGCGTAGCTCTCTTGCGAGCCCTCCTTGCGCGCGCCCCAGAGCAGGACGAACGGCTCGCCGGACGCAAGCTCGACGGTGAGCCGCGCGCGTGGCGGATCGAGCCCGATCGAGGCCAGCGGAGGCGGTGAATCGAGGAACGCGGTCGCGCGCAGCCCGGTGAGCTCCCTGATCAGCGCGTTGACGCCATCGGCGTCGGCGCGATCGTGGATCGGTGCCGCGAGCTCGAAGTCCTCACCGGCGCGGGTCAGGCGAACGGCGCTCGGCACATCGGGCGCGCCGTGCTCTAGCGTCATCGCCACCACGTCCTCGCGCTCGGGCGCGAACAGGTCCTGATCCCGCCACGCGGCGGCCTCCTTCTCGACGCTTTCCCACAGCGACCCCGCGACCACCGACGCTCCGGGCTCGCCTTCCACCGCGACGATGAGGTTGCCCGAGCCCGGCACCTCGCTGCCGATCAGGAGCTCCTTCTTCTTTCCGTCCGTGAGCTCCACCACGATGCGGCCGCGGGGAGAGTCGAGCCCCACCTCCTTGGGGTCGTACTCGTCGAGCTTGCGAGCGGAGTCGAGCTCGGCGAGCGTGCGAACCAGCGCGTCGACCTGCCAGTAGTCGGCGGCAAAGTCGATCGGCCGTCGCAGACGCCACCGGTCCTGGTCGTCGCCGCTCTTTGCGGGGGGCGCCCCCGCGTCCTTCGGCGACTCGTCCGCTGCGGCTTGGTCGTTCGCCTGGTGCGTGCGGACCAGCTC
Source organism: Thermoanaerobaculia bacterium (assembly GCA_036257295.1). Classification (GTDB taxonomy): domain Bacteria; phylum Acidobacteriota; class Thermoanaerobaculia; order Multivoradales; family Multivoraceae; genus DATAFT01. The sequence goes on along the minus strand of DATAFT010000325.1, from coordinate 7,404 downwards.
GGTGACGCGATCGCCGGCATGGAGCTCGAGTCGCGCCACGTCCTCGCGCTCGACGCCGAGCACGCGCTTGGCGAGCTTCTCTCGCTCTTCGCTGCCAGGCTGCTCGCGCTCGTAGAACCACACGAACGCGCCGAGGCCGACCACCAGCGCGAGCAGGACGAGCAGCGTGCGCGGCTTCACCGAGGGGGCCCCTAACGCCGCCGGCGCAGATAGACGGCGGCGCCGACCGAGAGGCTCGCGAGCGGGAGCGCGACCAGCACGATGAGGTAGATGGTGCTCAGATTGCGGCGGGTCAGGTTGAGCTGGATCTGGTCCGCCTTCTTGGCGGGAATGGCAAGCAGGTTCTCGCGCTCGACCAACCAGTTGAGCGCGTTGAGGAGGAGGGTCGGGTTGCCGGCGCTCGCGAGCTGCGCGTTCGACGCGAAGTCGGAGTCGCCGAAGACCACCAGGCGTCCCGGACGCAGCGTCACCTCGCCTGGGGGCGCGTCTGCGGCCGGCGGCTCCTGCGCCATCGCGGTCGCGCCGGCCGCCGCCCCGGGCCCGTCGTCGGTTCCTGCGCTGGGCTGAGCCGGCTCGGCCCGCGGCTTGACCACGACACCGGGCGCGGACGCATCGGGCGGCTCGAGCTCGGACGGCGCGGACTCGGACGGCTCGACCGCGCCGTCGTCGTCGAGAATGGTGAGCGATCCGTCGTCGGCGGCTCGGGTCTCACCGGTGCCGGCTTCGATCTCGACCGCTACTCCCAGGCCCACCGGCCCGGGGACGTCGGCGTCGTCCTTGGCCACGGCGTCGAGCCTGGTGAGGTCGGTCTCGCCCCACGCGTCTGGCGACGAGCGCAGGAGCTGCGTCACCTTCAGACCGGCGTCGCCGTCCTGAGGCATGGTGTCGACGCTGCGCGCCAGCGAGAAGATCACCGGGTAGTTGGCGTCCTCGAGCGCTTCGGTGATCGGATGGTTCTCGTACTCGTTGGCGAAGAACGTCTCGGCGCTGTAGAACGGGAGCGGGTTGGTGGGATCGACCACGATGTCCTCGCCCAGCTCGATGCCGTAGCCTTCGAGCCACGCTCCGAACCCGGTGCGCTCGAGCCCACCCGGGCCGAGGATCGGATCGAGCAGCAGCAGGACGCGCCCGCCGCCGATCATGAAGCGCGTCAGCATCTGCAGCTCCGGCTCGAGGAAGCCCACCTGCGGGCCGGCCACCACCACCAGGTCGGTGCCCGCCGGGACCTGGTTCTGACCTAGGGTGCTCCAGGTCTCGACCGCGAAGTTGTCGCGGCCGACCAGGTCCTGCGCCTGCGACAGCCCGCGCGGCGACACGTCGTCCGGCGCCGCTTCGCCGTGGCCGGTGGTGAACAGGATCTTCGGCTTCCTCTGCTCGACCATCTCGAGGATGGCGCCGGTGAACATCTGCTCGCCCTTGAACTCGCGGATCTGCGGCGCCTGCCCCATCTGCATGCCCGAGTAGTCGTACTCGGCGAGGTCGGCCTCCTCGATCACGCGCCGCTCTCCCTCACCCGCGGCGAACACCACGTTGTTGGCGCTCTTGACGTCGTACTTCTCGAGCAGCGCCTTCGCCTCGATCGGATTGCGCTCGGCGTCGAGCGTCCGCACCTTGATGCGGCTCGACGCCGCCTCGTAGCGTGAGAGCAGCTCGGTGACCGGAACGTAGAGCTGCGACCCCGGCGTCATGAACACCACGACCTCGATGTCGCGATCGAGCTCCTCGAGCACCCCCTTGCTCTTGTCGGACAGCGAATAGAGCTGACTCGAAGTCCAGTCGAAGCGCTTCCAGTACTTCCAGCCGAAGTAGTTGACGAGAACCAGCAGCGCCGCCACCAGCAGGACGCCGGCGCCGAGCGTCGTGCCCTGGAGCAGGCCGCGCCGCGCCGGCGCCTGATCGCCCTTGGCCACCGTCATCTCCACTTGTTGGCCGCCAGGGCTCGGCTGGTGAGGAAGAGGAAGAAAGCTGTACCACTGAAGTAGTACACCAGGCGCCGGGTGTCGACGATCCCCTTCGAGAAGTCCTCCATGTGCTGGATCAAGTTGAGGTAGGAGAGGACTTGCCGCAGCGATTGATCGTTGACCAGGAACTCGAGCAGGCCGAGGATGAAGAGCGCGAACACCAGCGCGAAGCCGACCAGCGCCGCGACGATCTGGTTGCGCGAGATGCCCGAGGCGAACAGGCCGACCGAGAGGAAGAGGGCGCCGATTCCGAGCACGCCGAGGTAGGCCGAGGCGAGCGGTCCCCAGTCGAGCTTGCTGTAGCTCGCCACGATCACCGCGTAGAGCACCGTCGGCGCCCACAGCACCAGATAAAACGTCAGCGCAGCGAGGTACTTGCCCACGACGACCTGGGTCTCGGTGACCGGCGCCGTCATCAGGATCTCGAGGCTCCCGGAGCGGCGCTCCTCGGAGAGGAGCCGCATCGGCAGGATCGGCCCGACGAACGCGAGCGCGAGCCAGAACAGGATGGTGCCGCCGAAGAAGTACTCCATCGGCGCGCCCACCGCGGACGGCGCGTCGTTGAGGTAGCCGATCAGTGTCGCGAACGTGATTCCGGTGATGAAGAGAAAACTGGCCAGCACGCCGTAGGCGAGCGGCGAGAAGAAGTAGGCGCGCAGCTCGCGGCCGAAGGTGACGCGAATGCCGTTCACGCCTCGCCTCCGTCGCCGGCGGCTGCTTCGTCGCCGGCGGCTGCCTCGTCCTGCTCGCGTGTCGTCAGGCGCACGAAGATGTCCTCGAGCGAGGCCTTGCTCTGCTGGAGCTCGAGCAGGACCCAACCCCGCTCGACCGCGAGGCGGAACACCGCTTCGCGCGGATCGCGGCCCTCGGCGCACTCGAGCGAGAAGTGAACGGGCGGCTGGGCGCCGTTGGCGGTGACCCCGACCACGCCGTCGATCGCGCGCAGGCGCTCGACCGCGTCGGGCGCGCCCTGCTTGAGCGTCACCGTCACCACGGTGCGGCCGAGCCATTGCTGGCGCAGGCTTTCCGGCGTTCCCTGCGCGATGATGCGCCCGCGATCGATGATCATCACGCGCTGGCACAGGAGCTCGACCTCGGGAAGGATGTGGGTCGAGAGCAGCAACGTGCGCTCGCGGCCGAGGTCGCGGATGAGATCGCGGATGGCGATGATTTGCTTCGGATCGAGGCCCACGGTGGGCTCGTCGAGGATCAGCACCTCGGGGTCGTGGAGGATCGCGGTGGCGAGACCGACCCGCTGGCGATAGCCCTTCGACAGCGTCGCGATGATCTGGTCCCGCACCTCGCCCAGCAGGCAGCGCTCGATCGAGCGGTCGATCGCCTCGCCGGCGCGCTTGCCGCGCACGCCCTCGAGCCGCGCGCGGTAGCCGAGGTACTCGCGCACGCGCATCTCGGGGTACAGCGCGACGGTCTCGGGCAGGTATCCCAGCTGACGGCGGGCCTCGACCGGCTTTTGTTCGAGGTCGATGCCGGCGAGGCTGACGCGTCCGGCGGTGGGCGGCAGGAAGCCGGTGATCATGCGGATCGTGGTGGTCTTGCCGGCTCCATTGGGGCCGAGCATGCCCACGATCTGGCCCGACTCGACCGAGAAGGAGACGTCCTCGACCGCGGTGAAGTCACCGTAGCGGCGGGTCAGTCCTTGGGCTTCGATCATCTAGGGTGCGCCCCGTGCGTCGTTGGCGCCTAGGACGGCGCGCGGCGACGAGGCCGCGGCAAGAAAAGCAAGATACGGACCATCGGTGCGGGCCCCGGGGCGGCGTTCGAATGGCCGGAACTGCCGCGCCACTATGACGCTCCTACCGGCGAGGCCGCCGCCGCGATGACCCGCCGCGCCTCCGGTATCGCGGCCGATCGAGCGTCGACGACGGAGGTGGCAGCGATGCCCATGGCTCGCAGTACTGCCGGTGTCAGATCGACGATCGACCGCGACCCGGCGAAGGACCCGGCCTGCGGCCCCAACGCGATCAGCGGCACCGGGTTGCGAGTGTGGCGGGCGTGCTCCGGCTCTTCGATGTTGCCATGATCGCTGCACAGAACGAGCGTGAGCGCCGGGTCGCGCGCGGCCATCAGACCGCCGAGGAAGCGGTCGAGCCGCTCGAGCGCGTCGCTCGCGGTCATCGGGATCCGCCCGTGACCGACCAGGTCGGTGATGAAGGTCTCGTAGAGAGTGAGGTCGTGACGCGCGGCCAGCGCGGCGAGATACGCGCCGGCCGTCGCTGCTTCGATCGCGGGAACGTGCTCGCCCACCGCGCGGCGGTAGAAGTCGCGCTCGAAGTCCCAGGTGACGGCCTCGTTGCGGAGCAGCTCGGACTCGGCGCGCAGCGCAATACCGGCGCAGGCCGCGGCGTGCACGGTCACCGACGCGCGTCGGCTGCCGGCGGCGAGATCGCGCAGGTAGGAAGGGGTGAACGCGTTGGCGAACGTGACGCTGTGCCCGGCCCGCGCCGCCCTCGCCAGCAGTCCGTGCGATTCGATGATCGCCTTGAGGCGTGGACCGGGGAAGGCCGGCACATGACGTCCGATCGCCTGCGCCGCGTTGACCCCGGTGAAGAGCGCGGTCTGGCCGGTGCCGCTCTGCGGCAGGCCCTCGACGCCGAGCGTGGCGTCCACTTCGTTGACACAGCGGCCTGGCTCGTCGCGCGCGCAGCCCGCGACCAGCGGCCCACCGAGGAGCGCCGCGATCGACGGCAGCGGACGCTCGACGAACGGGTTGCCGGCCTCGGCGGCGCGGAGACCGACGCCGTCGACGAAGAAGATGAGAATCGGCCCGGTTTCGCGCACCGCGGCAGATTGTATCGGGTGCGGCGACCCGATCGACGGCGAAAGCCAGTGTTATTCTGCCGGGGAATGGCGCCGCAGAACCCAGGGAAGAAGGGCATCAAGAGCGCCTACGAGCGCGCGCTCGAGCGGATGGAGAGCGAAGGCATCGAGCGGCCGCGCGAAGAAGCCTTCAGCCCCGAGGTGCTGGCCGGCATGGACGAAGCGCGCAAGCGCGCGGAGGCCAAGCTCGCCGAGCTCGAGATCCTGCACAAGGGACGGCTGCGCACGCTCCGGGACCCGGTGGCCTTCGCCAACGAGGAGAAGGAATACCAGGCCGAGCGCAAGCGCATCGAGGAGCGGCGCGAGCGTGACATCGCCGCGTTACGTGACCCCTCTCGCGCCGGTCGATGACCACCGGCCCCAGTCCCGATAGCTCCGCTGACTCCACCGTCCGCCTCGACAAATGGCTGCACGTGGCGCGGGCGTTCAAGACGCGCACCAAGGCGACCCACGCCTGCACGCTGGGGCGCGTGCAGGTGAACGGCGAGCGCGCCAAGCCGCACCGTCATCTGCGCCTCGACGACAAGGTCGAGATCGACCTCGGCGACTGGCACCGCGTCCTGATCGTGAAGGAGCTGCGCGATCGTCCGGTGGCGAAGGCCGAAGCGGTCAAGCTCTACGAGGACCTGAGCGGGCCACGGCCGAAGCTCGACGCCATCGATCGGGCGATGCGGGGACCACCGGTCAAGCGGGAGAAGGGGATGGGCCGGCCTACCAAGCAGGATCGGCGGGCGATGGACAAGTTCCTGAAGGAAGAGAGATAGACGCGGGCGCCGACACCGCCGGCCGCGCTACTCTCCGCCGCCGACAATGCCGCCTTCGGTCATGCTCCAGGGATCGAGGATCGCGTCGAGCTCCTGGCTCGGCAGCACCTTGCGCTCGAGCGCCACCTCGCGCACGGTGCGGCCGCTCGCCATCGCCTCCTTCGCCAGCGCAGCCGCCGCGTCGTAGCCGATCTTCGGCACCAGCGCGGTCACCATCGCGAGCGAGCGCTCCACCAGCTCGCGCATGCGCTCCTCGTTGGCGGAGATGCCGGCGACGCAGTCGCGATCGAAGGCGGCGACGACGCGCGCCAGGATCTCGATCGACTGCAGGAGGTCGTAGGCGATCAGCGGCATCATGGTGTTGAGCTCGAGGTTGCCGCCGATGCCGCCGGTGCCCGCGATCGTGATCGCGGCGTCGTTGCCGATCACCTGGGCTACGACCTGGAGCACGGACTCCGGGATCACGGGGTTGACCTTGCCAGGCATGATCGAGCTGCCGGGCTGGAGGCTGGGCAGCGTGATCTCGCCGAGGCCGGCGCGCGGGCCGGACGCCATCCATCGCAGGTCGCTCGCGATCTTGCTCAACGAGACGGCGATCGTCTTGAGCACGCCGGAGGCTTCGACCGCGGCGTCACGCGCGGCCAGCGCCTCGAAGCGATTCGGCGCCGGCACGAACGGATGTCCGGTGGCTTCGGCCAACCGCTGGATGACGCGGTCGGCGAACAGGGGCGGAGCGTTCAGTCCGGTCCCCACCGCGGTGCCGCCGAGCGCGAGCTCGGTGAGACGCGGCTTCGCTGCATTCAGTCGCTCACGCGCGCTCTCGATCTGTCTCGCGTAGCCCGAGACCTCCTGCCCGAGGCGGATCGGCACCGCGTCCTGCAGGTGGGTGCGTCCGATCTTCACCAAGCGGTCGAGCTCTCTCGCCTTGCCGCCGAGCGTCGCGGCCAGAGCCGCCAGCGCCGGTTCGAGCTCCTCGGTGATCGCGCCGTAGGCGGCGAGGTGGATCGCGGTCGGGATCACGTCGTTCGAGGACTGCGACGCGTTGACGTGATCGTTGGGATGCACCGGCTTCTTCGAGCCGAGCGCGCCGCCCAGCCGCTCGATCGCGAGGTTCGCGATCACCTCGTTGGCGTTCATGTTGGTCGAGGTGCCGGAACCGGTCTGGAACACGTCGAGAGGAAACTGTTCGGCGTGCTTGCCCTCGACGATCTCGCTCGCCGCCGCCACGATCGCGTTTGCGAGCTCGCTGGAAAGGATCCCCAGCTCGGCGTTGACTCTCGCCGCCTCGCGCTTGATCAGCGCGACCGCACCCACGAACCGCGGCGGCAGCCGCAGCCCACTCACCCTAAAATTGCGCCGAGCGCGCTCGGTGGAGGCTCCCCAGTAGGCGCCCGCGGGCACCTCGATCGGCCCGAGGCTGTCGGTTTCCATGCGTGCGTCAGGCGACATGATGACTCCTGATTCCCACCGCCTCGCCGGGCTCGCTGTCGTCGCGACGCTGGTGATTGCCTGCGCCGGCCTCCGGCTGGCGGCGCTCCCGAGCCTCCACACGCCGGAGCACGACGACGCCATCTCCTACCTGGCCGCGACCTGCCATCAGGCGGAGTATGGCCTCACGGTGAACAGGCGAGCGCCACCGTTCGCGCGGTGGGCGACCGCAGCCGACTGGCAGCGCTTGTGGTCGGTCGAGGACCGTTTCGGCTTCCAGCGCATCGGTCGTGACCTCGGCGAACGCGACATCCATCCTCCGCTCTACTTCTGGCTCCTCCATCTCTGGCTGATCGCGTTCGGCGTCACGGTACGCTCGGGACCGTCGCTCAACGTCCTGATCTCGGCGGGAA
>DATAFT010000295.1:0-2229 GCA_036257295.1 Thermoanaerobaculia bacterium | reverse complement strand
TGCTGCTCGACGAGATCACCGAGATGCCGCCGGAGCTCCAGGTCAAGCTTTTGCGCGTGCTCGAAACTGGAAAGCTGCAGCGCGTCGGTGGGTCGGCACAGATCTCCGTCGACGTCCGCATCGTGGCCGCGTCCAATCGCGACCCCGAGCAGGCGGTCGAGTCCGGCCAGCTGCGGGAAGACCTGTTCTACCGGCTCAACGTGTTTCCGATCCGCATGCCGCCCTTGCGCGAGCGCGAAGCCGACCTCGAGCTGATCGCCACCCACCTCTTGGCAGAGATGTCCGAGAGCGAGGGCAAGGAAGTGACGCTCTCACGGCAGGCGCTCGACATCATGCGCCTCTATCCCTGGCCCGGGAACGTTCGCGAGCTGCGCAACGTGCTCCAGCGAGCGTTCATCCTTTCCGAAAGCGTGATCCAACCTCAGAACCTCCCTGCGGAGATCACGGGAGACCGGCCCGCTGTGGCGGTGGGGTCAGCGGCGGCGGCAGCGGTTCCCAACGGCGGGCTCGACATCCACGTGGGCATGTCGATCGCCGAGGTCGAGCGCCGCCTCATCAGCGCCACCCTCGAAGACGTCGGCGGCAACAAGAAGCGCGCCGCCGACGTGCTCGGCGTGAGCCTCAAGACCCTGTACAACCGGCTCAAGGCGTACCGCATGGGCGCCGACCGCTCCTAGGAAGCAGCGCGGAAGGCCCCATTCGCGGGAGGCCGCGCGATGGCAAGGGCATTGCATTCCAACTCGGTGTGCCATCACTGTTCGAGCCAGGCCGCAACTGTTGGCGTCTCGCGCGAGCCCACCGCGCGGCGTTCCTGATCGACGCCGGGCCCTATTTCGAGGCACTGGTGGAGGCGGCGGCGCAGGCGCGTCACACCCTCTACATCCTGGGCTGGGACCTGCACAGCCGGGTCCGACTGCGTCTCGGTGACGAAGCGATACCCGAGGACTATCCGCCGGCCCTCGACGACGGACGCGCCGAGCTCGCGCGCTTCCTCGACGGCCTGGTCGAGATGAGGCCCGACCTCCAGGTCTACATCAACGTGTGGGACTACCACATGCTCTACCTGCGCGAGCGCGAGCTGTTCCAGCACCTCAAGCTCGGCTGGGCCACCCACGAGCGGATTCACTTCGTCCAGGACGGCGTGCATCGCTTCGGCGCGTCGCACCACCAGAAGGTGGTGGTGATCGACGATGCGATCGCTTTCGCCGGCGGCATCGACTTGACCTTCGGGCGCTGGGACACCTGCGAGCACCTCGGTCACGATGCCCGCCGCGTCGACCCCGACGGCAAGCCGGTGCGCCCCTTCCACGACGCGCAGATGGCGGTCGACGGCGCGGCGGCGGCGGCGCTGGGCGACCTCTTCCGCGACCGCTGGCGCAACGCGACCGGCGCGCAGCTCGAGCCGCCGCCGCGGGTGACCTCGTTCCCATGGCCGGAGAATCTCGCCGTCGACGTCGAGGATGTGGAGGTGGCGATCAGTCGCACCGACTCGACCGTCGCAACCGAGCCACCGGTGCGGGAAGTGGAGCAGCTCTGGCTCGACAGCGTGGCGGCGGCGCGACACTCGATCTACATCGAGAACCAGTACCTCACGTCGGAGCGGATCGCGGAGGCCCTTGCCGCCAGGCTGCGCGAGCCCGCGGGCCCGGAAGTGATCGTGGTGACGCCGCGCGAGCAGTGCGACTGGCTCGAAGAGGGCACCATGGGCATCCTGCGCGCCGGCTTCCTCAACGCGCTGGGGCGGGCGGATCTGCACTCGAGGCTGCGCATCCTCTACCCGGTGGTGCCGGGGCTCGACGGCGAGTGCGTCAACGTCCATAGCAAGCTGGTCATCGTCGACGACGAGCTGGCGCGCATCGGCTCCGCGAACCTGAGCGAGCGCTCCATGAGCCTCGACACCGAGTGCGACCTCGCTTTCGAAGCGGACGGACGGGCCGACCTGGCCGCTGGCATTGCCGCACTCCGGCATCGGCTGCTCGGCGAGCATCTCGGCGTCGATCCCGAGGTGGTGGCGGCGGCGGAGCGCGAGCGCGGGTCGGTCACCAGCGCGATCGACGCCCTCCACGGCGGCGAGCGCACGCTGGAGCCGCTGGACTGGAAGGGACGCGGCCTCCTCGGTACCGCGGTCGCCAACGTGGTGTTCGTCGAAGGGCCGGTGCGGCGCTTCAGCAGAGCGGTGGCGCCCTGGGCCGAAGTAGCGTTGGTCGCGGCCGCGGCGACCGCCATCAC
>DATAFT010000281.1:0-7371 GCA_036257295.1 Thermoanaerobaculia bacterium | reverse complement strand
GGAGCCAATGCCTTTCTGCGCGACCGCGACGACGACACGCTCACCACCGGCCGGGCAGCGGCGTCTTTCGGCGGCTTCTTCAGCCGAACGAGCAGCGAGGTCGCGGGTGCCACCCTCCAACTCAACGACGGTCATGTCCTGATCGGAGGCTACAACCGCCTGGCGGTGGGCGCCGAGTGGCTGGATGGCGACACCGTTGCCGAGGGCCTCTTCACCTCACCGAGCGACCCGGGCACGGTCGATCCCGGGGGCCTTTCCTCCGACAACGAGACCGACCGGTCGACGCTGGGCTTCTACCTGCAGGACACCTGGCAGCCGTCGGACCACTGGATGATCGCCCTCGGCGCGCGCTACGACGACGACGAGGTCGGCTACGACGAGCGCTTCCCCGAGGCGGGCAACGACGACAGCCGCGACTTCTCCGAGGTTTCGCTGCGCGGCGGCGTCACCTGGAGCGCGTCACCCGCGGCGGCGCTCTACGTCTCCTACGGCGAAGCGTTCCTGCCGCCCACGGTCGAGGAGCTCTTCTCCTTCCCGCTGTTCGGATCGAACCCCGAGCTCGATCCGGAGGACTCGACCACCTTGGAGATCGGGTACGGCGGTCGCTTCGGCAGCTTCGAGCTCGACGCCGCACTGTTCCGGATCGACAGCGAGAACGAGATCGTGTTCGATCCCTTCTCCCCGCTCGGTCTCTTCGGCGCCAACGTCAACGGAGGGGAGTCGCGGCGCGACGGCATCGAGATCGCACTGCGCGGTCGGCCCGGCCATAGCATCCGTCCGTTCGCCACCGCCACCCTCATCGACGCCGAGCTGCTCCACGGCGAGAACGACGGCAAGACGCTGCCGTTGGTGCCGGAGGAGCGCATCACCGTCGGCTTCGACCTCGACCTCACCGAGGGGGTGGCATTGCGCGCCGAGGGTCTCCACGTCGGCGACCAGGTGCTCGCCAACGACGAGGCCAACGAGCAACAGGAGCTCGATGCCTACGACGTGGTGAACCTGCGCGCGACGTGGAGGCCGGGCGAGCGCAAGGCTTCGGGCGGGCGCAGCCGCGGGCTGGTGGTGTTTGCCGAGCTGCGCAACGCCTTCGACGAGGAGTACGCCACCCGCGGCATCTATGCGTTCGACTTCTCGACCTTCGTCAACGAGGTCTTCCTCACGCCGGCCCCGGGGCGCCGCTTCCTGGGGGGGGTGGGCTGGGAATTCTAGATCCCTCGATAGACTGGCTCGCCGAATCGCCGTCGGAAAGGAGAATGCCATGGCCTGGAACGTTGCCGGACGCTACATGGAGACCTGCAATTGCGACTTCCTGTGTCCCTGCCCCACCAGCGGCCTCAAGAAGTCGACCCAGGGCAGCTGCGTCTTCGCCATGGCGTTCGACGTCGATCGCGGCAGCTTCGACGGCATCAAGCTCGATGGACTCAAGTTCATCGTGGTGGGAAAGACGCCGGGCAACATGATCGAGGGCAACTGGAAAGTCGGCCTCATCGTCGACCAGCGCGCCGACGAGCGGCAGAGCTCCGCGCTGGCCTCGATCGTGAGCGGCCAGGCCGGTGGCCCGATGGCCAACCTCGCGCCGCTCATCGGACAGTTCCTCGGCGTCGAGCCACGCGACATCCGCTTCGAGCACGACGGAACGCGCTGGGCCGTCAGAGCTGGTTCGCTGGAGCAGGAGGTCGAGGAGGTGATGGGGCTCGGCGGCCAACCCATGCATCTCGACAACGTCGGCCATCCGGCGAGCAATCGATTGGGCCTCGGCAACGCCAAGAAGAGCCACGTGCACGCGTTCGGCATCGATTGGGACGACACCAGCGGCCGCAACAACGGCAATCACGCACCCTTCGACTGGAGGAGCTGAAGAAAAAACGCGCGGCCTCGCACGTTTCTTCTTCTGACTATTTCGGCGCCGAGGACGGCGCGCGACCCTGCCGCGCCACCCATTCGTGCGACGACGCGCAGCCTGGTGGGTAGTCCTCGCAGCGCTCGAGGCCATCGACGCCGAGCTCGTACCAGGGCGCCTTCGATCCGACGAAGATGTGGATGCGCGGCAGCGGCCCCGGGTCGTCGTCGAGCGAGCCCGCCGGCACTACCAGGTAGGGCGCACCGTTCGGATCACGCGGCACGCCGCCGCCGCACGCGGTGCAGAACGCGACCGTGAAGCGTGCGGCCTCCGGCACCTTGTAGGCGCGCACCCGATCGCCGCCGCGGGTGTAGCGGAACGGTCCAGCCTCCGCGAAGATGTTCGAGGCGAAGGCGCCGCTGCGTCCCTTGCGGCACCGCTCGCAGTGGCAATAGACGAGGCCGCGCGCCGGACCCGTTTCGTATGCCACGGCGCCACAGAGACAACTGCCGCGCAGGACGCCGGCGCGCGACGCGGGAGGCGCGCCGGGAGGCGGCGGTACCTCGGGCGGCGTCCCGAAGTCCTCCGGCATGACGTCGAAGCGAGGCAGACCGTCGTCCGGCAGATCGAACCACGGCGCCTTGGACCCCACGTAGATATGGCCCTGAGGAGCCAGGCCCGGCTCATCGTCGGAGTTCCCGAGCGGTAGGAACACCATCGCCCCGTCGGCGGTGATGCCGGGGACCACCGCGCCGCAGACCGAGCAGAACCCGCGCTGACTGCCCAGCGACGACTGGTAGCGCGAGACCAGGTCCTCGCCGCCCAGCCAACGAAAGCTCCGCGCATCGCCACCGGCGAAGGTGGCGAACGCCGTGCCGTTCGACTTGCGGCACATCGAGCAGTGGCAGTGGCCACTCCACAGGAGCAGCCCCTCGATCTCCCATGCCACACCGCGGCAAAGACAACTGCCTCGCATGCCTGCTATCTTGGCAGATCCATTGCACCGGCGACCGCCGGGCGCGGAGCCGAGCGACGATGGCCGATGTCTCCGCTGTGACGCGATTGACGCGTTATGAGCGAAGACTCTACGAATCCGTCCGGAAGACCGGACTCAAGGGGAACTCATGAGAGACGAACGCAAGGCCTTTGTCAGTATGACTAGGGTCGCGGCAGCGATGCTGCTCGCCGTGATCCTGCACTCGCCGGCGGACGCCGCCAAGATCAAGAGAGAGGACTGGGTCGCCGACTACTCGGCGGTCGCGATGGGCACCGGTCACGTCGGAGCGGCCTCCGGTCGCGCCGGCCGCATCGACATCGAGGTTTATCGCTGGACCACGGCCGAGGAGCGCCAGGCCATCCTCGAGCTCCTCGCCACCGGCGACGGCAAGAAGATTCGAGCGGGCCTGGACGACCTCGAGGACATCGGACGCGTTCGCATGCCTGGACAGAGCGGGTACGAGCTGATCTACGCCTGGCAGCCCGAGGAGAACGGTAAGAAGATGGTCGTCGTCGCGATGAACCGACCCATCGCCAGCCTTCCGGGCGCCACCAGTGGCAACTCGGTCGACTACCTGGTGGGCGTCGCGATCCTCGATCCTGCCGACGGCACCGGCGTGATCGCGCCGGCGGTCGAGCTCGAGATCAAACCCGACGGTCAGATCGACGTCGCCGAATCGGCCGCCGACGCGCTGAAGCTCACCAACGTCAAGTCGGGGAAGTAGCCGGGCCGGCTGCGTCGCGGCGCTCGCTTCGACCGGATCAGCCGGTCGCGCGCGCCACGCCGCCCGCAGCCACTACACCGCGTCCGACCAGCGCCTCGACCTCGTGGTCGCGCATGCCGATGCTCGCCAGGATCTCGCGCGTGTGCTCGCCGAGCCTCGGCGCGGGAGCTGGCGCCACCTTGGGGTGGGCCTCGAGGTGGAACGGCGTGTTGACGGTGCGCACGCGCCCGAGCTCCGGATCGTCGATCTCGACGAAGACGTCGTTGGCGGCGAGCTGCGGATCGGCGACCACGTCGTCGTAGTTCGAGACCACCGAGTACGGCACGTCGGCGGCCTCGAGCGCGCGCTTCCAGTAGTCCATCGGCTGGCTCTCGAAGATCCGGTCGCACAGCAGGATCAGATCGCGCATGCGGCCGTCCTTCGAGCGCTCCTCGAACGTCGCGTAGTGGGGATCGTCGATGAGGTCGGCGCGCCCGATGGCGCGGCACACCTTCGGCCAGCCGGCCTCGGTGTCGACGATCGCCATCTTGAAGATGCGCCCGTCGCCGGCACGGTAGTAGACGCCGGTGAAGTTGCGCGCCTCCTCGCGCGGGCGGCGTTCCTGGAACTTGGTCTCTAGCAGTCGCGCCTGGATCAGCACCGCGTTCGACCACGCGCCGGCCGCCACCAGCGAGCACGACACTCGATCTCCCTTGCCGGTGCGCTCGCGGGCGAGCAGCGCGAGCAGGACGCTCGAGAACAGCGCCATGCCGCTGGGGTGATCGCCGGTGCCGTAGCCGAGCGACCCCAGCCATCCCTCCATCGGGAACAGCGTGGCCTCCATCGCCGAGCGCGACCAGTAGCAGACCGAATCGAACCCTGGCTTGTCGGCCTCGGCGCCGTGATCGCCGAAGCCGGTGCCGTGCGCGTAGATCAAGCGCGGGTTGATCGCCTCGAGCTCCGGCCAGGTGAGGCGCAAGCGCTCGAGCGCACGATGGCGGTAGTTGGTGAGGAACACGTCGGCGCCTTCCACCAGTCGCCGCACGATCGTGGTGGCCTCCGGCGCCTTGAGATCGAGCGCGATGCTGCGCTTGCCGCGGTTGTCGGGGAGGAAGGCGTACTCGTAGTCGGTGGGATGGATCGGCATCCCGGGGATGTGATGGCCGCGCCGGTTGAGGTCGCCCTCGAGCGGCTCGATCTTCACCACCTCGGCACCGTAGTCGGCGAGCAGCGCGCCCACCGAGGGCACCATGACCATGGTGGCGGCCTCTACCACGCGAAGACCGGACAGGAGACCGCCTCGATTGGACTCCGTCATCGTGCGCCCCTTCCTTGCGATACGCTCCGTCCTTACCCGAAGGGAGGCTGCCGTTGCGTTCGCGGACGATGCTACTCGCTCCAGTCCTGTTGGTCTCGATGTTCGCGATCGCCACTGCCGAGGAGGCCGCCGACGTCGAGCCGAGCGTGCCCGCCGGCGACTGGCCGGCATTCGGCCGCGACCCCGGCGTCCATCGCTACTCGCCGCTCGATCAGATCGACAGCGGCAACTTCGGCAACCTCGAGGTCGCCTGGAAGTGGGAGTCGATCTCGAAGCAGGTCACCGAAGCCAACCCCACCGTGCGCGCGGGTGAGTTCAAGGTGGTCCCGATCATGGCCGGCGGCCTGCTCTACGTCGCCACCGAGGTGTCGCAGGTGGCGGCCATCGATCCTGCCACCGGCAAGACAGTGTGGTCGTACGACCCCGAGAGCTGGAAGGACGGACGTCCCGCCAACGTAGGCTTCCAGCATCGCGGCGTCTCCTACTGGACCGACGGCAAGGAAGGCCGTATCTTCATCGCCACGCACGACCGCCGCCTGATCGCACTCGACGCCAAGACCGGTGCCCCGGTCGCGAGCTTCGGCACCGGCGGCGTCGTCGATCTGCTGCCCAACGGCGGCGTCGATCACTTCGGGCGCAAGATCAACAAGCGCCACATCACGCACAGCTCGCCGCCCGCGATCGCGCGCGACACCGTGGTGGTGGGCTCGATCGTCCACGACGGCCCGACCCACAAGACCGCGCCGCCGGGATTCGTGCGCGGCTTCGACGCGCGCACCGGCAAGCTCAAGTGGATCTTCCACACCATTCCGCAGCCGGGCGAGGTCGGCAACGAGACCTGGGAGAACGAGTCCTGGCGCTACACCGGCGCCGCCAACGTGTGGAGCATGATGGCGGTCGACAACGAGCTCGGCTACGTCTACCTGCCGACCGGCACGCCGACCAACGACATGTACGGCGGACATCGCCTCGGCGACAACCTGTTCGCCGAATCGATCATCTGTCTCGACGCCGAGACCGGCAAGCGGATGTGGCACTTCCAGGCGGTGCACCACGGTCTGTGGGACTACGACTTCCCCACCTCGCCGATCCTCACCGACATCACCGTCGACGGCAAGCGCATCAAGGCGCTGGCGCAGGTGTCGAAGCAGGCGTTCACCTACGTGCTCGATCGCACCAACGGCAAGCCGGTGTGGCCGATCGAGGAGCGTCCGGTGCCGCAGTCGAACGTGCCTGGCGAGCGCTCGTCACCGACACAGCCCTTCCCGACCAAGCCCGCGGCGTTCGATCTCCAGGGAACGAGCGAGGCGATCCTCAACGACTTGACGCCCGCGATCAAGGCCGAGGCGCTCGAGATCGCGAAGCAGTTCCAGTTCGGACCGCTCTACACACCGCCGACGCTCGAGGGCGAAGGCAAGCCGGTGCTCATGCTTCCGAGCGCGGGCGGCGGAGCCAACTGGCCGGGCGCGGCGTTCGATCCCGAGACCGACATCCTCTACATCCCGTCGATCACCACGCTCTCGACGTTCCCGCTGACG
This sequence comes from Thermoanaerobaculia bacterium, assembly GCA_036257295.1. Classification (GTDB taxonomy): domain Bacteria; phylum Acidobacteriota; class Thermoanaerobaculia; order Multivoradales; family Multivoraceae; genus DATAFT01. Next base: position 975 of record DATAFT010000281.1, on the reverse strand, counting down.
AAGCCCGATCCGGCGCGCTCCGACTTCGACTACACGCTCAAGAGCTGGTTCAACTACATTCCCGGACCGCAGGGCCTGCCGTTGGTGCGCCCACCCTGGGGCCGCGTCACCGCGATCGATCTCGACACCGGCGATCACGTGTGGATGACGCCCAACGGTGAAGGGCCCACCGATCATCCGGCGCTAGCCGGCACAAAGACGGGTCCGCTGGGCGGCGGCAGCGGCGCGCCGCTGGTGACGAAGACGCTGCTGTTCGTCACCCAGTCGCGCGGCAAGGGCGAGCAGAACTCTCCGCGTATCAACGTGTTCGACAAGGCGACCGGCAAGCTGCTCGGCCACCTCGATCTACCCGACACGCCGCACGGCAATCCGATCACCTACCTGCACGACGGCAAGCAGTACCTGGTGGTCTCGGTCGGCGGCGGCCCGTTCTTCGCCGCCGGCCCGGAGGACTTCGGCGAGGAAGCGGACAGCGCGGCCGCCAAGGCGATCGTGGCGTCGCAGCCGAAGACGACGCATCCGGAGCTGGTGGCGTTCAGGCTGCCGTAGATCGACAGTCGATCGACGCTACTCCTACATCGAGCCGCCGAGCACTGGCAGCTCGAGCGCCGAGCTCCTGCCCGCGGCGTGATAGACGCGCTGCGTCGCTGGCCGGAACTCCTCCGGCTTCGCGTGTGGAATGTCGGTGAACGTCTGCGGATTGCGGTCGACCAGCGGGAACCATGAGCTCTGCACCTGCACCACGATGCGGTGGCCGGCGCGGAAGACATGCGCAACGTCGGGCATGGTCCAGCGCAGGCGGGTCGGCTCGCCGGGCGTCATCGGTTGCGGCTCGGTGAAGCTCTCGCGGAACTTGGCGCGGAAGGGCTCGCCGCGCACCAGCTGCTGGAAGCCGCCCATCGGCAACTCGTCCTCGGGATCGGGATCGGGGTAGTCGGCGGGATAGGCGTCGATCAGCTTGACCACGAAGTCGGA
>DATAFT010000280.1:0-2115 GCA_036257295.1 Thermoanaerobaculia bacterium | reverse complement strand
CCCACCCTCGTCGAGTCCCTGCTCGATCAAGGTCTGCAGCTGCGCGATTTGCTCCGGCGTCGCTGCCTGGTGGCTGTAGGCGGGCGAGGGTCCGGCCTCCTTCATCGCGGCTTCGTTTGCTTTGGTGGGCAGCGCGGTGTGCCCGGCGTCGATGCCGTGCATGAGCTTGATGCGCGCCGGCAGATGACCGGCGGTGGCGCCGTAGTTGACGACCGCCCGGCCGCGCCGCGACTCGAGCCAGGCCCCCACCGGCCACACGCCGATCTCGCACTCGAGCGCGGTGGTGACGCCATCGGCGGCCTGCAGCCGATTGGAGGCCGGGTCTTGCCCGTGCGCGTGGAGATCGATGAAGCCCGGGGAGACCACCAGGCCGCCGGCGTCGATCATCTGGCGGCCGGAGATCGACTTCTCGGTGACGGTCGCGATGCGCCCGCCGCGCACGCCGACGTTGCGGACGGCGTCGAGGCCCGAGGCGGGATCGATGACCCGCCCACCGGTGATGACCAGATCGAAGTCCTGCGCCGCGACGCCGTCGGCGCCGAGCGCGGCGAGAAGGATGACAACGACGGCGGCGAGCGAGAGACAGGCACGGTTCGACATGCACGCGAGAATAGCGCCTTCTCGCGCCGCCTCACCGCCGGGGCCGGGCTCTCCGTCCACCGCTTGCCCGCAACTGGTCGCGGTTCTTGAGCGCCTCTCGCCGCGACAGCCCCGAGAGCCTCGACTCGTTTTCGGTCACCCACCGCTCGACGGTGTCGAGGTCGTACCAGGCGTAGTCGCGCAGAGCCCAGCCGATGGCCTTGCGGATGAAAAAGTCCCGGTCCGCCAGGTTGGGCTCGATGCAGTCGAACAGCAGCTCGAGGTCGGTCTCCCGCTTACGGCCGACCTGACAGAGGATCGACGAGCGCCGCTTCCACAGGTTGGCGTCACGGCTCCACGCGCGCATCGCGCGGCTCATCGGCTTGGGATGAAGCTCGAGCAGCTCGCGCAGTCGATGCGTCGCCAGCGGATCGACCAGGTCCCACCACGCGCCGCTGACGATCATCTCTTCGAGCATCGGCAACGTGTCGAGAGTGCGATGCGGCCGGTAGGCGCGCCAGCCCAGGAGGCCGATCGCGGCGTAGCGCTCTTCGCGTCGCCGCGCGTCGCGCCACAGCGCCAGGACCGCCTCGCGCCAGGCGTCGGCCGAACTCAGCGAGTGCCGCGCGAACGCCTCGCGACAGATCGCGCGCAGCACTGGCGCCGTGACGCCGTGATAGCGCATCGTCGACTTCATGTAGACCTGCATCGCAGGCGCCTTGGTGGGGTCGGCGTTGCGTCGCAGCTCGGCGCGCACAGCCTTGACCAACGCGGCCGGCGTCGACGCGGGAGCGGAGCTCTTGGCCATGGTCGAGAAGTAATGACGCAACGTTGCCGGGCGTTTCGGTCGTCGAACTGTACTCCGGCCGCACGATCGCCGGTGTACCATCGACTCCCGTGCCCCGCATCCGCCTGTTCCTCGTTCGCCACGGGCAGGTGTCGTCGAACCGGGACCTGCGCTACGTCGGCTCGCGCGACGAGCCGCTCACCGATCTCGGCCGCCGGCAAGCCAGCGCTCTGGCGGAGCTGATGGCTCCGCTTCCCATCCACGAAATTCGCTGCAGCCCACTGTCGCGGGCGCACGACACCGCGGCCGCGATCGCGCAGGCGACCGGACGCTCGGTGACGACCGAGGAGCGGTTGCGCGAGCAGTCGTACGGCGAGTGGGAAGGGATGTCGCGCGACGAAGTACGTTCGCGCTCGGCGCAGGACTACGAGCTGCTGAAAGCGTGGGAGCGCGACGCGGAGATCTCTCCTCCCGGCGGCGAGTCGCTGCTGTCGGTGCAGCGGCGCTCGCTGGCGTTGGTCGACGAGCTGCTCGCCGCCGCCGACGGCGACGCGATGCCGTGGATCGTCCTGGTCAGCCACGTGGGTCCGATCAAGGCGCTGCTCGCCGCCAGTCTCAGCCTGCCGCTCGATCGCGGCGGCCGCCGCATCTTCCTCGACCCGGGGACGGTGAGCGTGGTCGACTGGGGCGATCCGTCGATCCTGCGTCTGTGCAACTCGCACGCGCACGCGGGGTGGACCAGCGCGCGG
>DATAFT010000629.1:0-3157 GCA_036257295.1 Thermoanaerobaculia bacterium | reverse complement strand
GTAGGGCCGCTGGCTCTGGAAGAAACGGCCCCACGATGCGCGCACGACGCTGGCGTCGTCGAGACGCCAGGCGACGTTCAGGCGCGGGCTCCACAGTGTGTCATCGGTCGCTTCGTGATGGTCCCACCGCAAGCCGAGCTCGGCCGAAAGCCGGTCGAACAACTGCCACCGGTCCGAGGCCCATGCGCCGGCGTGATCGCCGCGCAGCACGTCGTCGAAGAGAACCTGGTCGGGCCGCGGCGGCGAGAAGGGCGCCAGGATCACGAACTCGGGATCGAGGTGCTTGGCGTAGTCGAACGTGGCGTCGTAGTGGCGCAGCTCGAGGCCGCCCCGCACCAGATTGCTGCCGCCGACATCGTAGGTCCAAGTCTGGGTGAGGCCGCCGACGTCGAGGTCGCGCCGATCGTCGACCAGGAAGTCGCCCTTCTCCTCGCTGGTGGTGCCCAGTCGGTCGCGGCGGACGTTGGCGAACGATGCGCTGGTCTCGATCAGCAGCCGATCGCCGGGCGACGCTTCGTGAGTCACCCAGAAGTAGCGGCTCTCGTAGTCGTTCTCCAGCAGCTCGAAACCCTCTTCGCCTTCGCGCTTCTCGAGCTCGAGCTCGTCGCCCGCGATCAGAACGCGCGCGCCGAACCGGCCGGCGCTGGTCCCGACATCCGCTTTGCCCAGCAGGTCCCAGAAGCCCGGATCCTCGTTCCCCAGGAACTCGCTGGCGAGATCGATCGAGCCGCGCCGACCGCTGATCAGCCAGCCGCCGGCGCGCTCGGCATCGCCTCCCCACGCGCCGCCGGCCGACGCGATCAGGTCGAGCACGCTGGCCGAAAGGAGGTAGCGACGCTCGGATCCGGGCTCCGCGCTGCGTAGATCGAGCACGCCGCTCATCCGATCGCCGTAGCTCGCGGCGTAGGCGCCGGTCGACAGGGTCGCGCCTTCTAGCGCGAGCGCCGGCACCACGGCGAGGGCGTTGTCGTAGTCCTTGAGGTGGAAGGCCTCGTAGAGCTCCTGACCGTCGAGCAGGATGCTCACTTCGTCGCGCCGTCCACCGTGAACGCTGAGCTGCGCCGTCACGTCGTTCGCGGCGGTGCCGGGAAGCAGCGACGCGGCGCGCAGCACGTCGCCGCCCAGATGCGGCAGGCGATCGATGTCGTCGCGACTCATCGCGAAGGCCGACGCCGGCTGCTCCTCGAGCAGCGAGAGACGGCTCGGTCGCACCACGATCTCCTCCTCGACGAAGGGCCGCGGATACAGGTGGAAGGCCACGTGGCGCCGCGCGCCTGACGCCACCGCGACGTCGATGCGCTGCGGCAGGAAACCTTCGGCGCTGGCCTCCAGCGTGTAGCGCCCGGCAGGCAGGCCGTCGATCGAGAAGTGTCCGGAATCGTCGACGGTGGCGTCGAGCTCGCGCGTGCCGATCAGACGCAAGCGCGCCTCGGTGATTGCGGATCGCGCGCCGCCCAGCGCCAACACCTCGCCCAGGATCGAAGCCGTGTCCTCGACCGCTTCCGCCTTCGCCACCACCACGAGAACACCGCTAGGACCTTCGCGCGCCATCAGGTCGTGCGGTGCCAGGATCTCGTCGAGTGCCCGGCGCGGATCGCTCGACACCGGCTCGTCGCGCACGCTCATCCCGGGTTTCACCACTTCGCCCGTGAACAGGATCGTGAGGCCGAGCGCGCCCAGGTCGCGCAGTACTTCCGCCAGGGGCCGGCCCGCGTACTTCACAGGCGCCGCCGCGGCTGGGGCGCTGTCCGGCTGCTGGCCGTAGAGGGCAGGGCCGCCCACCACGCAGAGGGCGGCCGCGAATCCACAGGCGGTCGCGAAGGATCTGGCGCCCGCGCGCATCCAAGAACAGGACGGCAACCCTGCGGAGGTCACATGGAGAATCATGATTGGTTCGGCCGAAGAAGCAAAGGGCGGGCGCCGACGGGGTGGCTCGTGGCGGCGATCCTGGTGAGCTCACCGATCGCTGCCGGCGCGGCGGACGTCGCCGGGGCCAGCGCTTCCAGGCTGGCCGAGCGCTCCCCATCCGACGCTGTCGGCGGCTTCACGCTCGGGCTCGATGCCGCGCTCGGCGCCGAGCCGTCGCGCTGGGACGGCCTCGACTCGACGACGGAGCGTCCTACGCCGCGGCTCGGCCAGATGGCCTCGCTCTCGCTAAGTGACGTGCGCGCGATCGCGGTCGCGATGCGGCAGGAGACGCCGCAGTCCGCCCCAGCGCAGCCGGCGCCCAGCGACGGCAGCTTCGGGCGTTGGCTCAAGCGCCACTGGTGGGTGCCCGCCCTGGTCGGCGCCGCGGTGCTCGCCACCGCCGGCGAGAGCCTCTACGACGACGACGACGAAGACGACGACCGCTGAAACGGTTTCCGACCCGGACCCAACCTCGAGGAGACGTCTCATCATGAATCAGCGCTTACAGCATCGGCTGCTACCGGGCTCAATTTTCGTCACCGCGGCGCTCCTGGTCTCGAGCACGACCGCCCTCGTTGCCGAGTCGGCCGCGGCGGAGCGCGGCAAGAAGAGGGGGGAGCGCTTCACTGCGGAGTTCCGCCTGGATGACTGCACGTTCGTCACCAACGACGACGATTCCCCCGGTAACCCGTTCTTCCCGCTGGTGCCGGGGAACCAGATCGTGCTCGAGGACGACGATCTCCATCTCGAGATCACGACCTGCCTCGACGACGGATCGAACTGCTCGACCAACGATGGCACGCCGGTTCCCGGTCTCTACACCGTCGCGCTCGACGGCATCGAGACCCGGGTGGTCGAGGAGCGCGAGTCCGAAGGCGGGGAGCTGGTCGAGATCTCCCACAACTTCTTCGCGCGCTGCAAGGAGAACGGCTCGGTGTTCTATCTCGGCGAGAAGGTCGAGGACATCGAAGACGGCGAGGTGGTCGGCGGCGGCGGCGCCTGGGAGGCCGGGGTCGGCGATGCTATGCCGGGCGTCATCATGCCGGGTATCTTCCTGCTCGGCTCGCGCTACTTCCAGGAGGTGGCGCCGGGAGTCGCCCTCGATCGTGGCGAGAACACCAGGATGAACCTCGACCTCGAGTTCGACCTGGTCGGCGAAGGAGAGGTCGAGATCGAGGGCTGCGTCGAGGTGATCGAGACCAGCCCCCTCGACAGCAAGAATTCTCAGAGCGAGAAGATGTACTGCCCC
>DATAFT010000251.1:0-2727 GCA_036257295.1 Thermoanaerobaculia bacterium | reverse complement strand
CTGATGGGCGTCGAGCGCAAGACCATGGTCCTCTCCGACGAGGAGAAGGAGGTCACCGCCTATCACGAGGCGGGCCACGCTCTGGTCGCCGCGTTCACTCCGGAGGCCGATCCGCTGCACAAGGTCACGATCATCCCGCGCGGCCGTGCGCTGGGCCTGACCATGCAGCTCCCGACCGATGATCAGCACACCTACAAGAAGAAGTACGTCGAGGCGCAGATCTCGATCCTGATGGGCGGGCGCGTCGCCGAGGAGCTGACCCAGGACGACATCACCACCGGCGCCGGCAACGACATCGACCGCGCCACCGATCTCGCGCGCCAGATGGTCTGCGACTGGGGCATGTCCTCGCTCGGACCGCTGTCGCTCGGCGGCAACGACGAGCCGGTGTTCCTCGGCCGCGACTTCCAGAACCGTGCCGAGTACAGCGAGGAGACCGCCAAGCGCATCGACGCCGAGGTCGAGTCGATCGTGCAGAACGGCCACGTCCGCGCGACGTCGATCCTCACCCAGCATCGCGCGGTGCTCGACCACGTGGCGAGCGAGCTGCTCGAGCGCGAGGTCCTCGACGGCGACGAGGTTTACGACATCATCCGCGAGATGACCGGCCGCGAGCTCAAGCCGATGCGCGTACGCCTGCGCGAAGCCAAGGATCGCGAGACGCGCGGCAAGAGCCAGGCGGCCGCGGCGCGCACGAAGCGAAGCGCCAAGACGTCGGGCGACGCCGCAGGCGGCGAGCGCGCCGATCGCGAGACCGAGGGTTACCCGGGCGCCCCCGAGCCGGCGCCGGCTTCGCGCTCGGCTTTCCCCCCGCGACAGCATCCGACCACCGACGAGGCCTGAACCGAGCGCGAGCGATGACGGCAAGCACTACGGTCGCCGGTCCGGGCCGTAGGGGCCTGCCGCATTCAGCCGCCGGCGCTGCCGCCGCCGGCCCGCGCGCGCCGCGGCGGCCGCGGTCCGGTCGCGGCGGCCGAGCCGATCGCGCGCGCGACGCGGCTGGCTCCTCTCACGACGGTGCGGCCCGCGAGTGGCGTCTTCGGCTGCCAGGCGAGCGCACGCTGGTGCTGGGCAAGGCCGTGCGCGTGATGGGGATCGTCAACGTCACACCGGACTCGTTCAGCGACGGCGGCGAGAGCCTCGACCCCGACCGCGCCACCGATCGCGCGCTGAGACAGCTCGCCGAGGGCGCCGACCTGATCGACCTCGGCGCCGAATCGACCCGGCCCGGTGGCGGCAACGTCTACGGCGGGGGCGCCGAGCCGGTCAGTGTGGAGGAAGAGCTGCGGCGACTGATCCCGGTGCTGCGCCTGCTGCGCCCACAGACCGAAGCTCCACTTTCGATCGACACCCGCAAGGCCGCGGTGGCGCGTGCCGCTCTCGACGAAGGTGCCGACCTCATCAATGACGTCTCTGCTCTCGGCGATCTCGAGATGGGGCGCCTGCTCGCCGGTCACGACGTGCCGGTGGTGCTCATGCACAGCCGCGGTGACCTCGCCACCATGCAGCGCGGCATCCACTTCGACGACGTCGTCGCCGAGGTGGCCGAAGAGCTCGACGGCGCGCTCGAAGAGGCCGCCGCCGCCGGCATCGCGACCGATCGAACCATCCTCGACCCCGGCATCGGCTTCGGCAAGACGGTGGCGCACAACGTGGTACTGCTCGCGCGCCTCGATCGGCTGGCGAGCCTCGGGCGCCCGCTTCTCGTCGGCGCCAGCCGCAAGAGCTTCATCGGTCAGCTGAGCGGCGATCCGCGGGGCGGCCAACCGCCGGCGGAACGCCTGGCGGGGAGCCTGGCCGCGGCGGCGTGGGCCTGTCGCGGCGGCGCGCAGATCGTCCGCGTCCACGACGTGGGCCAGACGGTCAAGTTTCTCAAGGTGTGGACGGCGATCGAGGCGGCGGCTGCGGCGACCACGGGATGCTGAGCGTGACCTTCCGCGACTTCCTCAACGGCCTCCAGTTCACCGACCTGCTCGACATCGTCGCGGTGACGCTGGTGGTCTACGGTCTGCTCCTCGTCATCCGCCGCACCCGCGCGGTGCCGATCCTGATCGGGATCGTGGTGCTGCTCGCCATCTCGTTCCTCTCCAACGTCTTCGCGCTGCGCACGCTGCACACGCTGCTGCAGGGATTGATCTTCTACCTGCCGTTCGCGGCGGTGGTGATCTTCCAGGACCAGATCCGCCGCGCCTTGGCGAGCTTCGGACGCACCTCGCTCCTCGGACTGGTGCCGCGGCACGAAGTCGAGTCGACCTTCAACGAGGTGGTGCTCGCCGCCACTGCGCTCGCCAACCGTCGCATGGGCGCCCTGGTGGTGATCGAGCGCGACGAGGGTCTGCGCGAGTTCATCGAGGGCGGCGTCGCGCTCGACGCCAAGCTCTCCGCGGACCTGCTCATCAACATCTTCACGCCGGGCGCACCGCTTCACGACGGCGCGGTGATCCTGCGCGACGACAAGGTCGCCGCCGCGGCGTGCTTCCTGCCGCTGACGCGACAGACCGACCTCCCGATCGATCTCGGCACCCGCCATCGCGCGGCGCTCGGCATCTCCGACGAGACCGACGCGGTGGCGATCGTGGTATCGGAGGAGACCGGCCGCATCTCCGCCGCGCACAACGGCGAGATCACGCTCGACCTCGACTCGCGCGAGCTGCGCAACTATCTCTACAAGCATCTGGTGCGCGAGCCGCGCAGCGAGGTGGGCGAGGCGAAGGTGGAGCGTGCCAC
>DATAFT010000215.1:0-2068 GCA_036257295.1 Thermoanaerobaculia bacterium | reverse complement strand
ACTGCCGACGACGACCGTCCTCAAGCTGCTCGCGCTCAACCTCCCGCACATCGTGGTGATCACGATCCCGATGGCGCTCCTGTTCGGCATCCTGGTGGCCGTCGGCCGCCTCGCGGCCGACAGTGAGCTGACCGCTCTGCGCGCGGCCGGCGTGAGCCTCTCCTACCTCTACCGGGGGCTGCTGTCGGTTTCCATCCTCCTCACCGTGGTCAACGCGCTGCTGATGCTCTACCTGCTGCCATGGGGCAACCGCACCTACCAGTCGATGCTGCTCGAAACGCTCACCGCCGGCGGCAACGCCGAGATCGAGCCGCGGGTCTTCAACGAGATCCTCGAGGACCGCACCCTCTACGTGTTCGAGGCGCCTCCCGGCGCCGAGCAGTGGCAGGGCGTGTTCATCTCGGACTCGGTTCCAGTGGGCGACACCCACTTCACGGTGGCCGACAGCGGCACCGTTCGGATCGAGGACCAGGGGCGCCGGATCGAGGTGGAGCTGCGCAACGCGATCGAGCAGCAGCTCGACCTCTCCGCCCCCACCCAGGCCAAGATCTCGAGCAACCAGGTGCTCACCTTCGCCGATCAGGATCCCGATCGGGGCGGCATCCATCGCTCGCGGTCGAGCCAGGTGCGCGAGCTGGATTGGAGCGAGCTCGAGGAGTGGGCGCGCGACCCCGAGCGGCCGGCGACCGCCCGCGCCCTCGCCCGCGTCGAGATGCACAAGAAGTTCTCGATTCCGGTGGCTTGCCTGGTGTTCGGCCTGGTCGCGCTGCCGCTCGGCTTCGGACAGCGTTCAGGCGGACGTTCGTCCGCGTTCGCGCAGTCGATCGCGGTGATCGCGGTCTACTACGTGGTGCAGAACCTGGGCGAAGAAGCAGCCGCCAACGGCAAGCTCGACCCCTGGGTCGCGATGTGGCTGCCCAACGTCCTGCTCCTGGTCGCGGGCCTGGTGCTGCTGGCGCGCCGCAACAGCGATCGGCGCACGCTGCTGGCCGGGCTCGACGCCTGGCTCTTCCATCCCTTCGACCAGCTTCGGCGCGCCCGCGCTCGCCGCCGTCAGCAGCGGGCGGCTCGGCGCGCCGAGAAGATCGACATCGGCGCACCCGGCGACGACAACTCGGCGCGCGGTTCGAGGAGCGCTCGCTTCCTGCTGCGCCTCCCGCACGCCCAGATCCTCTTTCCGAGCCGATTCGACCGCTACATCCTGCGGCGCTTCCTCGAGGTGGGCCTGGTGGTTCTCGGCGCCGCGATCATGCTCTACATCGTGGTGGACCTCACCGAGCTCGCGCGCTTCGTCCTCGAAAACCACATCAAGGGCGAACTGGTGATCGAGCACTACCAGTACTTCTCGCTGCAGATCATCTACACCATCGCGCCGATCGTGGTGCTGCTCACCACCCTGATCACCTTCGGGCTGTTGTCGCGCACCAGCGAGATCACCGCCGCCAAGGCGCTGGGTATGAGCCTCTACCGCCTGGCGGTGCCGGTGGTCGCGGCCGGCTTCCTGATGGGGGGACTCGCCGCGCTGCTCGACTTCACCATCCTGCCGGTCACCAACGCCCGCAAAGCCGAGCTACGGCGCGTGATCAAGGGCCACGACGAGCCTGCCGGGGTGCGCCGCGCGACGCGACAGTGGTTCTACTCGCAGGCGCCGGACGGCGGCGGCTTCATCTACAACTATCTCCACTTCAATCCGCAGCTGCGCCTGCTGCAGCGGTTCCAGTCGTTCCGTTTCGATCGCGAGCACCGGCTCACCGGCCATCTGTACGCGTCGGAGCTGCGACTGATCGGCGGCTCGTGGATCATGCTCGACGGCTGGGCGCGCGAGTTCGACGGCCCCAAGGTGGCCGACTATCGCGTGCTGCCGGGGCCGGCGACGCTCGATCTGCGGCTCGGCCCCGAGTTCTTCTCGACCGAGGTCAAGAGCTCAGAGGAGATGAACTACTTCGAGCTGCGCGAGTACGTGCGCCGGATCCGATCGAGCGGACAGTGGGTGCCCGATCTCGCCACGCAGCTCCACAACAAGATCGCCACTCCGGTGGTCTGCGTGGTCATGGTCCTGGTCGCGTTG
>DATAFT010000166.1:0-7063 GCA_036257295.1 Thermoanaerobaculia bacterium | reverse complement strand
CTGCTCGGCCGCCCCTACGCGCTGACCGGCCTCATCGCCCGCGGCGATCGCATGGGCAAGCGCCTGGGCTGGCCGACCATCAATCTCGCGCCAGAGAACGACCTGGTGCCGTTCGACGGCGTCTATGCCAGCCGGGTGCACTTCCCGAGCTTCCCGGCCACCTTCGACGCCGTCACCAACATCGGCACGCGCCCCACCGTGTACGAGAACTACCAGCGGGTGGTCGAGAGCCACATCCTCGACTTCAACGCCGACGTCTACGGCGAGACCGTGGAACTGCGCTTCTACAAGCGGCTCCGGGAAGAGCGGACCTTCCCCAGTATGATGGAGCTGTCCGCCCAGATCGGACGCGACGTCGAGACCGCGCGCGACCTGTTCGCGACGCTGGTGGATGCCGAGACACCCATTGCCGGCGAGATCTGAGCGGATCGCCGACCAGAGCGAGGAGGAAACGCGAGAATGGCCAACGACAAGATCGTGCACGTCGATTCCGACAACTTCCAGGCCCAGGTGCTGGAGGCCGAGGTTCCGGTGCTGGTGGACTTCTGGGCGACCTGGTGCGGACCCTGCCGGATGGTGGCGCCGCTGCTCGACCAGCTCGCGGAGGAATGGAACGGCAAGGTGCGCGTGGCGAAGCTCGACGTCGACTCCGCTCAGCAGCTCGCGATTCAGTATCAGGTCTCGAGCATTCCCACCTTCATCCTGTTCAAGAACGGGCGCGTCGCCGACCGCATGATGGGCGCCATGCCCAAGCCCGCGTTCGACGACTTCATCCGCCGCAACGCGCAGTAACCTCCGAGTCGGTGACGGTGCAGCCGCGCGTTCTCACTGGCGTGCTCCGCCGTGCCGGGGCGGACGCGCTGCTCGTGGTCGGGACCTCGTCGCGCGACCCCGACCTGCTGCCGTTCACCGGTGAAGCCCGCCTCGATCATTGCTTCGTGGTGGCGCGGCCTGACGGCGCGCGTTGGCTCGGTTACCACTCGCCGATCGAGCGTGAAGAGGCGGCCAGAAGCGGCCTGCCGCTGCTCGATCCGGCGACGCTGCGCGCCGGCGAGCCGCTGCCGGGGGGCGATCGGCCGGGCGCGCGTCTGGCGCGCAGCGTCGGCATCGCCCTGCGTGCCGCCAAGATCAGAGGCCGCCGCATCGCGCTGGGCGGTCGCTATCCCAACGGAGAGCTCACGCTCGCGCTGGCGGGGCTGCGGCGCCAGGGATTCTCGTTCGTGTCGGGCCACGACGCGCTGCTCCGCCTGCGTCGCCCCAAGGCGGCGGCCGAGTTGGCCGAGATGCAGGTGGTGGCGGCGGGGACCGCGGCGGCGATGCGCCGCGTCGCCCGCGTGCTCGTCGAGTCGGAGCCCGCGCGCGGTACTGCGCGCCGGAGCACGGCCGCGCGATCGCGGCGAAACGGCGGCACGGCGCTCGCCGAGCTGCGCTGGCGCGGCGAGGCCCTCACCGTCGCCACTCTGCGTCGTGAGGTCGCGATCACCTTCGCCGCCGCCGGGCTCGAGGAGCCCGAAGGCAACCTGATCGCTCCCGGACGCGAGGGAGCGGTGCCGCACAACACCGGCGATCCCGCCTCGGTGCTGCACGCTCATGAGTCGTTGATCGTCGATCTCTTCCCGCGCCGCCGGCTGTTCGCGGATTGCACGCGCACGTTCTGCGTCGGCGAGCCGCCGCCGGAGCTGGCGGCCGCGCATGGCGCCGTCTTGGCCGCGCTCTCGCTCGCCCGCAAGCGCGCGCGACCGGGTGTGCGCGGATTCGCGATCCAGGAGGAGGTCTGCCGCCACTTCGAGTCGTTGGGTCACCCGACTCTGCTGGGCCGCCCGGGCACGACCAGCGGCTACGTTCACGGCCTCGGCCACGGCGTCGGCTTCGAGGTGCACGAGCTACCGCACTTCCGCGCCGCCGGAGAAGATGGGGACGGCGCGATCGAGCGCGGCGACGTGTTCACGCTGGAGCCGGGCCTCTACGATCCGGAGCGGGGTTGGGCGGTGCGGCTCGAGGATCTCTGCCACCTCGGCGCCCGCGGCCTCGAGAACCTCACTCCGCTGCCCTACGATCTCGACCCGCGGGCCTGGCCTCTCGATGGCGGCTGATCCGAGGGAGCGCACGCACGCTGCCCAGGCGAGGCGCTCCCCGAGGGGTGATGGGCGGTGCCGGAGAAGCCTCGCCCGGGGGTAGGATGGATTTCCGCGTCCTCAGCTACAACATCCACCGCGCCATCGGCGTCGATCGGCTGTTCCGGCCGGAGCGCGTCGCCAACATCATCCGCTATTACGCGCCAGACGTGGTGCTGCTGCAGGAGGTGGACGAGGGCGTGCCGCGCTCGCGCGAGCTCAACCTGGCGAGCGAGCTGGCCGCCGCCCTCGGCTTCGAGCACTACAAGATGGGCGCCAACGTGTCGCTGCGCAAGGGCCACTACGGCAACGCCACGCTCAGCCGCTTCCCGATCGTGCGCGAGCGCAACATCGATCTCACGATCGGATCGCGCAAGCGGCGAGGCTGCCAGCACACCACCCTCGCGATCGACGACGGGTCCCACCCCGGGCGCATGGTCGAGGTGTTCAACCTGCACCTCGGTCTGTCGGCACGCGAGCGCGAGCAGCAGGCTGGGATCCTGGTGCGCTCGGGCGAGTTCCCGCCACTGGGCGAGGGGCCGCCCTGCATCGTGGGGGGTGACTTCAACGACTGGCGCTCGCGGCTGCGACCGATCTTCACCGAGGTGTTCTGCTTCGACTGCGCCACCGAGGGCACCAGCGGCACCAGCGTGCCGATGAAGACCTATCCGTCGTTCTCGCCGCGGGGAGCGCTCGACCGCTTCTACTTTCGCGACCTCGAGCTGGTGCGCGCGCGGCGCTGCCGCCTCGCGCTCTCCAAGGTCGCGAGCGATCACCTGCCGATCGTGGCCGACTTCCGGTTGGCACGCCGCTGAGCCCCTCCGAGCCGCCCGACTCCATGCGTCGATCTGGTCGTCGATCCGTCGCGGCTCTGGCGCTGGTGGCGGTCTCGATCGCCGCCGGCTGCGCCGATCGCTCGGGACTGCGCGCCACCGGAAGCCACCCCGGGTTCCGCGGCCCGATCGTCGTGATCTCGCTCGCCGCCCTGGGCGCAGGATCCGTGGGTGGTGAAGCCGGTGTCACGCCGCGGTTGGACCGCTTCGTCGCCGAGTCGACCTGGTCGGGAACCGGCGTCGCCGCCGCGAGCTGGAGCACGGGCAGCCTGGCGTCGGTGTGGACCGGAGTGCCGCCGTCGGTCCACGGCGTCGGTCATCCCGCACACCCCTGGCTGCGGCGCGACGTGCCGACGCTGGCCGAGGCGCTCGCGGGCGCCGGCTTCGCCACCTGCGCGTTCTACGCCAGCCCGTGGTCCGGGCCCCGCTCGGGTCTCGAGCGAGGATTCGACGCGAGCCGCCCGCTGCACCGCGCCGGACCGGATCGCTGGTTGGCAGGGCTGCCCGAGGGACCATCGCTCACCTGGATCGAGCTTCCTTTGCCGGGACCGGACCCGACCGCCGAGCAGGCAGCCGATGCCGCAGCGCGGCAAGATCCTGCCGCAACGCGGCAAACTGATGCCGCAGTGCGGCAAGAGGCCGGCTCCGCCGCCAGCGCGCCCGTCCCGCCCTTCGGCGACCGGCTGGTGAATGGTGATCGCCGCTTAGGGCGGCTGCTCGACGCTCTCGGCCGTAGCGGGCGCGACGCGGAGGCGATCGTGATCGTGCTCGGCGACCACGGGGAGGCCCGCCAGGATGGGGAGACCGTGCCCGCCGGTCTCGACCTCACCCGCGACAGCGTCGCGGTTCCGCTGGCGATCCGGTTGCCCGACGCGCTGCGCCCGCGCCTACGCGCGCCCGCCGGCGCCACCGTCGGCCTCGACCGCGTGCCGGCAACGCTCCTCGAGCTGGCCGGGGTGCGGCCGTCGCCGTCGATGGCGCCGAGTCTGCTGCGCCCGAGCGCGTGGGCGGCGCTCTCCGAAGTGTGGTTCGCCAACGGATACCACGAGATCGGTCTCTACGAGGACGGTCATCAGCTCCGGTGGCGATGCCGGTTCGCCGCGGCTGATCCCGGCTTCGACGCCGCCTGGCGCGAGGCTCTGGGTCCCGACGGCGGGCTTCGGTACGGCGAGCTGGTGGCGCGACTGCAGGCCGACTTCCGCGCTCGGCCCGAGTGCGTGGGAGGAGAGGAGCTCACACTCGAGGCCTGGCCCGCGGACGGTGGAGGACTGCCGGTCCACGACGACGCGCTCCGCGATCGCATGATCGAACGGTTGCGCACCCTGCGACACTTTCCACCGGTCTGGAGCGTCGCGCCCGCGCCGCCTCGGCCCGCACTGCGGCGCCGGGAGTTCGGCGCGCTGGCCGGCTGGGGACTGCCGCTGCCGGCGCAGTGGCTGGCGACTGGGCGAGCCGGGGGTTCCCCCGGTTAGTCCACGCGGTCGACGGTGTCAGGCGCCACGCGCCGCAATCTTGGCGGCGATGTAATCGCCGTGGGAGACGTGGAGCAGGTTCGCGATCTTGCGCACCAGATGCTCCTCGAGCCGATCGACCTGCTCGTCGGCGTAGGCGATCCGCCACAGCCGCTCGACCACCTGCACCTTCTGCTCCGGCGAGAAGGCCTCGTCGATGAGACGGGTGAACTGGAACAGCTCGACCGAAGAATCGACCTCGCGCTCGGCGGCCGCGAGGAGGTCGCGAGTCTCGGTCTCGTCGAGCCCGAGTGTCTCGCTCACCAGGGTTTCGAGCTGGTGGCGCTCGTCCTCGGTGACCTCGAAGTCGACGCGAATCATCTCGATGAACAGCGCGGCGGTCGCCAGTCGCAGCCGCTGCTCGACTTGGGCCTCGTTGGGCGCGCCGCCGAGGAGCGGTGAGATGCGCTCCTCGAAGAAGTGCTGTAGACCGCGCAGCACGATCGTGCTCCCTCGCCGGCGCGCCGCTAGTCGCGGTAGCGCAGCGCCGCCGCCGCCCAGTGGAAGCCAGCACCGAACGCGGTGAGCAGGACGACCGAGCCGGGGCCGACGCGGCCCTGGCACTCGGCTTCGTAGAGAGCGAGCGGGACTGACGCCGAGCCGGTATTCCCGTACTCCTGGACGTTGGTGTACACCTTGTCCATCGACACCTCGAGGCTCTTGGCGACGCCGCGGATGATCCGCAGATTGGCCTGGTGCGGCACCACCAGATCGACGTCGTCGGCGGTCATGCCAACCTTCGCCAGCACCTCTTCGCAGGCCTGCGTCATGCGGCCGACGGCGTGGCGGAACACCTCGCGGCCGTGCATGACGATGTTGTGGTGCTCGCGGCGCTCGAGGCGCTCGGGGGTGATCGGGCTGCGGATGCCGCCCACCTCGAGCTTGAGGATGTCGATCTGGCTGCCGTCGGTGCCGCAGGCCACCGCCAGCAGCTCGGCCTTGGGAGAGTCGGCGGAGATCACCGCGGCCGCCGCTGCATCGCCGAACAGAACGCAGGTGTTGCGGTCGCTCCAGTCCATGATCTTGGTCAGCACCTCGACGCCGATGACCAGGATGCGCTTGCCGCCGTCGCGGACCCGGGAGGCGGCGAGGTCGAGGGCCTGGATGAACCCGGCGCAGCCGCTGCCGCCGAGGGTGTAGGCGGGCACTTCGCGCGCGCCGATGGCGTGCTGCACGAAGCACGCGGTGTCGGGGAAGATGATCTCCTGGGTGTCGGTGGCGACCACGATCTCGTCGATGTCGCGCGCCTCGAGCCCGGCGCGGCGGATGGCGTCGCGGGCGGCTTCGATGGCGAGCGTCGCGGTGGTCTCGTGATCGGCGGCGACGCGCCGCCGTTCGATGCCGGTGCGGCTGCGGATCCACTCGTCGGAAGTGTCGACGTACTGCGACCACTCGTCGTTGGTGAACACGCGCTGCGGCGTGTAGGCGCCCAGCGCGACGATGCCGGCTCCATTCGAATGCCTCAAGACGTTCCTCCCCTCCCGCGAGCCCAGCGAGGTTCTCGAAACTCGGCGCGCGGATCCAAGCCCCGGAGACTCAGAGGAAGTAGAGCTCCGGATCGACCTGCGGCCGCCGGCGGCGCCGGTCGGCGGCCTTCTTCAAGCGGAACAGATCCTCGAGCGAGTCGTCCTCGCCGAGGCCTTCCAGCTCGGACTCGAGCTCGTCCATCTCCTGACCGGCCTCGAGGCGCGACAGCGCGTCCTCCATGCGTGGCCCCATCTCGAGGCCGGCGAGATCGCTGAACCGGCGGAAGAACGCCCCGACCCGGCGCGGGTCGGCGTTCTCGTCGAGCTCGCCCATCTCGCGCATCAGCGTGTCCATGGCGGCACCCATCCGCGACTCGTCGACGTCGTCGAGCGGCGAAGGATCGCCGGCATCGTCGTCGGCTCCGCGGTGGCGCAGGGTGGCGAACGAGGAGGGTCGGCGGGGAAGGTCACCGCGGCCGCAGCGCGGACAGGCCGGATGCGTGGAGATCGCGCTCGAGGCGGAGAAGAAGTTGAAGACCGCGTGGCACGGCTGGCAGTAGAACTCGTAGATGGGCATCGGCTGGCAACGGGTTCGCCGCTCTTGCGCCGGCTCGCTGCGGCGCTGGCGATGTTAGCACCGGCCGAGCGGGCGCTCGCGGAGCGAGTCGCTGTCGGCGGCGCTGCCACCAGGCGCGGCTGGGCCGGCGCGCCACCACTCGCGTGGTACGATTCGCCACTCTCGCGGCGGGCCGCAAGCTCGTTCCGACCACATGAAAGACTGGTCTCCCGACTCCTGGAAACGACTGGCCGCGGCGCAGCAGCCGAGCTACGCCGACCCGGCCGAGGTCGATCGCGCCACCGCGTTCCTGTCGCGGCTGCCGCCCCTGGTCACGTCGTGGGAGGTCGAGACGCTGCGCGGACTCCTGGCCGAGGCCGCCGACGGCAAGCGGTTCCTGCTCCAAGGCGGCGACTGCGCCGAGAGCTTCGAGGAGTGCAACTCCGAGATCATCACCAGCAAGCTCAAGATCCTGCTCCAGATGAGCCTGGTGCTGGTGCACAGCTCGAAGAAGCGGGTGATCCGCGTCGGGCGCTTCGCCGGCCAGTACGCCAAGCCGCGCACCGAGGACCTCGAGACCATC
>DATAFT010000160.1:0-2567 GCA_036257295.1 Thermoanaerobaculia bacterium | reverse complement strand
GACGCCGCCACCATCGTGCGGACCATCCAGGCGATCGGCTATCGGCGCTACGCCGACTTCTCCGCCGATCTCAGGCGCTACTTCCTGGCGAAGATCTCACCGTACGCGGTGTTGCGGGCCGAGACCAAGGAAGGGCGCACTCTCGCCGAGCATGTGGGGCGCAGTCTCGAGCGCGACCTCGACAACGTGGCCGAGCTCAAGAGTCGCCTCGACCTCGACGGAGTGAAGGAGCTGGCTCGACAGATCCACAAGTCCCGGCACATCCTGGTGGTGGGCGTCGATCTCGCCGCCTCGCTCTCCTGGCTCCTGGCCTATGGGCTGGTGCCGCTCGGATTTCAGGCCGAGGCTCCGGTCGGTAGCACCGGAAACCTGAAGCACAAGGTCCGCGTGCTGGGCAAGAACGATCTCCTGGTGGCGATCAGCTTCGGCCGATGCCTGCACGAGACCGTCGAGGCCGTGCTCACCGCGCGCGACAACTCGGTGCCGACCTTCGGCATCACCGACAGCCCGGCGACGCCGATCGCCCGCTACTGCGACCGCCACCTGGTGGCGACCATCGGCAGTCCGCTCTACACCGGTTCCTACGTCGCGCCGGTCGCGCTGATCAACGCCATCTTCATGGCCTGCTCGCAGACTCGCCCGAGCCGCGCGCTGGCGCGCCTTCGCCAGACCGAGGAGGAGTACACCTCGGGCGATCGCTTCTACGAAGAGCCGCGCGGCTCGCGGACGAAGCGGTCGGCACGGTGACGGCATTGCGAACCGAAAGAGTAACGTCGGGCACGGCAGACAGCGCGGCACGCCCCATGGCCACCCCAACGCGCCTGCGGCTCGCAGCGGCGATCATTGCCGCATTCGCGGCCGCAGCAATCCTCTCTTCGCCAACGCGCGCGGCCGCTTCCTCGACCGACTACGACGCCGCCATCGCGGTCCTCGAGCGGTTCATCGAGCACGAGATGACCGACAAGGAGCTGCCGGCGCTTTCGATCGCGTTGGTGGACGACCAGCGGACGGTTTGGGCCCGCGGCTTCGGCTTCGCCGACCCCGAACGACGGATGGAGGCCACGGCCGACACGGTCTACCGCGTCGGATCGGTGTCCAAGCTCTTCACTGACATCGCACTGATGCAGTTGGTCGAGCAGGGCAAGGTGGATCTCGACGCCGACGTCACCCGCTACCTGCCCGACTTCCGTCCGCGCAATCCATTCGACCGGTCGATCACCCTGCGCCATCTGATGTCGCATCGCTCGGGTTTGGTGCGCGAGCCGCCGACCGGCAGCTACTTCGATCCCACCGAGCCGTCGTTGACCGCCACCATCGAAAGCCTCGATCGAACCTCGCTGGTCTATCCACCGGGCACGCGCACCAAGTACTCGAACGCGGCGGTGGCCGCCATCGGCTACGTGGTCGAGCGCATGAACGGCGAACCGTTCGCCCGGTCGGTGAAACGGACTGTGCTCGACCCGCTCGGCATGCGCCGGAGCGGCTTCGAGGCGACGCCGGAGGTGAGGGCGAACCTGGCCAAGGCCTACATGTGGACGCTCGACGGCCGCGTCTTCCCGGCGCCGACCTTCGCGATGGGAATCGATCCCGCCGGCGCGCTCTACACCACGGTCAACGACCTCTCGCGCTTCTGGAGCGCTCTCTTCGCCGGTGGGCGGGGCGCCATCGGCGAGATCCTCCAGCCGTCGACGCTCGACTCGATGCTGGCTCCCCAGTTCGCCGAGCCTGGAGCAAAACGTGCTTTCGGCCTCGGCTTCAGCATGGGCGAGCTCGATGGCCGGCCCACAGCAGGGCACGGTGGAGCGGTATACGGCTTCGCCACTACCTTGAGGGGTCTGCCGCGAGAGAAGCTCGGCGTCGTGGTCGTGACCACCAAAGACGCGGCCAACGCGGTGACCGGCCGCGTTGCAGACGCAGCCCTGCGCGCGATGCTCGCAGTGCGCGAGGGCAAGCCGGTGCCCCCGCCGCAGATCACCTCACCGCTGGACCGCCAGGTCGCCCGCGAGCTCGCGGGTCGCTACCGCAAGGGCCGCCGCGGCTACGAGCTGGTTGCCAGCGCCGATCGTCTCTCGATCCTTCCCTTCGAGGGCGGCATGCCCGCGCGCGTGCGGTCACTCGGCGACGAGCTGGTTACCGACGATCGCCTCGCCTACGGACTCCGGATCATCCCGCGCGACGGCGCGCTCACCATCGACGGAGAGACCTTCGAGCGCGTGCGCGCCCGCAAGCCGCGGCCCGCGCTGGAGCGCTGGCGCGGACTGATCGGCGAGTACGGCTGGGATCACGACATCCTCTACATCCTGGAGCGCGACGGCAAGCTGTGGGCGCTGATCGAGTGGTTCGAGCTCGACCCGCTCGAAGAGATCTCGGAGAACGTCTTCGCGTTTCCGAACCGCGG
Organism: Thermoanaerobaculia bacterium; assembly: GCA_036257295.1. Taxonomy (GTDB): domain Bacteria; phylum Acidobacteriota; class Thermoanaerobaculia; order Multivoradales; family Multivoraceae; genus DATAFT01. Next base: position 169 of record DATAFT010000160.1, on the reverse strand, counting down.
GCTCTACGACGGCGAGCGCCTGGTGTTCGTGCGCGACGAGTCCGGACGCGCGGTGCGGGTCGAGGCCGCCGGCATCGTCTTCGAGCGGCGACGGGTCGGTCCCGAGGAGGGCGCGGCGCAGCTCCGCATCGAACCGGTGCGCCCGATCGACCAGCTGCTCAAAGAGGCG
>DATAFT010000158.1:0-10989 GCA_036257295.1 Thermoanaerobaculia bacterium | reverse complement strand
GCCAGACAGCCGCGCCGCATAGTCGCGCGGCATGATGGACAACGAGGCGTCGCGCGCCTCATCGGTGACCACCGCGATCACGAGCATCCCGAGACGAGCCCGACGGTGGCGCCGCGCAACGGACCGCCGCTCTCGTCGAGCGCCGCGGCCGTGCACGATCACCTCGTCCGCGAAGGCTGGCGCCAGGAGCGCCGCCCGAGCAAGCGCGAACACGAGAATCGCCGACCGCCGCGGCGTCGATCTCTCACGCGTTCCGGGTCCCTTTCGGGGGCGCCGCTCCTACGAAGCGGGCCGGCCGGCGCCTTGCGCCTCCTCGATCCGCTGTTGCAACCGGTTCATCCCGCGCAGCCAACGATCGGGGTCAGCGGTCTTGCGCGCCATCCACTCCTGGGCGATCGGATCGGTGAGGATCAGGAAGCGTTCGGCGCGGATCGCGTCCTCGACCATCTCGGCGACCTCCTCGGGCTCCTTGATGGTTCCGGCGGCACCCGACTGCGCCCACGCGCTGGTCGGATCGCCGAGCATCGGCGTGCGCACGCCCAGCGGGCACAGGCACGAGACGCGAATGCCGCGATGCGCGTAGGTGAAGGCGAGCCACTCGGCGAGACCGACCACGGCGTGCTTGGTCGCGGTGTACGTCGCGTTGCCGTGCGTCGCGAGGATCCCCGCCATCGACGACGTGTGCACGAGGTACCCGCTACCGCGCTCGAGCATCCCGGGCAGGACGGCGCGCGCGGCGTAGACGTGCGCCATGAAGTTCACCTGCCACTGGCGATCCCACACCTCGTTCGGCGTCGAGATGGGATCGCCGCCGGTGGCGATACCGGCGTTGGAGTAGAACAGGTCTATCGGCCCGTACGCGGACTCCGCTTCGCGCACCAGGCGCTTCACGTCCTCCTCGCTGCCGACGTCGCAGCGCACCGCGAGGCCCCCGATTTCGGACGCCACCGCGCGCGCAGGCGCTTCGTTGACGTCGGTAACCACCACGCGCGCACCGCTCGAAGCGAAGCGCCGGCACACCGCCCGCCCGATGCCGCTGCCGCCTCCGGTGACGACGGTGACCTTGCCCTTGATCTCCATGCTCGCCCTCCTTCACCTCGGCGATCACCGCGCCTTCCGGGCGTTGGTTGTCGCTCCGGGATTGCAGACGCCGATTGTAGTGCGCGTTACACTTCTTTCACCCTCGCTTCGCGCCCGAAGAGCCTGGAGGTGCAGCATGAGCGCCCCACACCGTGGCCCGAGACCGAGTCTTCTGTCGGTCGTTCTCGCGTCGGTGGTCGCGGCGACAGCGGCGGCGCAACCGGACTCGAGAGGACCCGAGTTCCAGGTCAACACCTACACGCCCGATAGTCAGTTCCAGCCCAGAGTCGCTTCCCTGGGACCCACATTTAGCGTCGTCTGGTCCAGCTACTACCAGGACGGCTCCGAAGTCGGCATTTTCAGCCGGCGCTACGATGCCGCCGGCATCGCTCTCGGCGGCGAGTTCCCGGTCAACCTCCATACCGTCGAGTCACAGCTATCGCCAGCGATCGCCGCCAGCGCTAGCGGCTTCGTAGTGGCGTGGCAGAGCTATCAACAGGACGGCTCGGCGTTCGGCGTCTTCGGGCGAAGCTTCAATGCGGCCGGCAACGCCATCGGGGTCGAGTTCCAGATCAACACCTACACACCGGGGACGCAGGAGAACCCGGCGGTAGCGATGGACTCGACCGGCTTCGTAGTGGTCTGGCAGGGCGGCGGCGCCAACTACGCCATCTTCGGCCGCCGCTGGGACGCGATGGGCAGCCCGATCGGCGGTTCATTCCTGATCAGCACCTATCCCACCTCCAATCAGGTCAACCCGGACGTCGCGCTCGACGGAGCAGGCAATTTCGTGGTGGTGTGGACCGGGGCTCAGGACGGCGATCAGATGGGAGTTTTCGGGCGGCGCTTCGATGCCGGCGGCAATCCCCTCGCGGTCGAGTTCCAGGTCAATCTCCACACCACCGGTGGTCAGCTCAATCCCCAGGTGGCGCGGAGCGGCAGTGGCTTCGTGGTGGTGTGGGACGCCAACGACCAGGACGATAGGGGAATCTTCGGCCGCCGCTTCAACTCGGACGGAACGCCCGCGAGCGGTGAGCTCCAGATCAACACGTTCTACCTCTCCACGCAGCAGAGGACCACGGTCGAGATGGCCACCAATGGAGCCTTCGTGGTCGCGTGGAATAGCAATCAGCAGGACGGCTACGGCACCGGCGTCGCCGCCCGGCACTTCGACTCCAGCGGGAGCCCGACCAGCGTCGACTTCGTGGTCAACAGCTTCGCGGAATACAGTCAAGACTCCCCCGACGTCGCGATCGGCGGCTCTCGTTTCGTCGTCGTCTGGGAGAGCAACCTCCAAGACCGATCCTTCGAGGGCGTGTTCGCGCAGCGGCTCCGCACCGCCGATTTCACCCTCGACGTCGACGGCAACGGCTCGATCACGCCACTCACCGACACGCTCCTCCTGCTGCGCTACGCCTTCGGCTTCCGCGGCGCGGTCCTGATCAACGACGCGGTCGGCGCCGGATGCACACGTTGCACCGCGCCGGCGATCGAGGAGTACCTGGCCGGCGAGTTGTAAACGATCGGGATCCCGACTCGCGCGCTCTCCCTCGGTCTGGCAGAATCTGCCGCCGTGAACGAACACGGGCGCGGCTTGCGTGCGACCGCCGGCGTCGCGGTCGCCGCCATCATCTTCACCACCTCCTGCACCACCGACGCCCCGGAGACCGTCCGCTCGATGCCGAAGCTCACCTACCCCACGACCGAGCGCGGAGCGCAGGTCGACGACTACCATGGGACTTCGGTCGCCGATCCCTATCGATGGCTCGAAGACCTCGACGGCGAGGCGGTGCGCGCCTGGGTCGAGAAGCAAAACCAGGTGTCGCGGCCCTTCCTCGATTCATTGCCGGCACGCCCCGCGATCGAGAAGCGGCTGACCGACCTGTGGAACTACGAGCGCCGCGGCGTTCCCTTCAAGAAGGGCGATCGCTTCTTCTGGCTCCACAACGACGGATTGCAGAACCAGGACGTGCTGATGGTCGCCGACGCCGTCGCAGGCGAGCCGCGCGTGCTCATCGATCCCAACGACTGGAGCAGCGACGGCAAGTCGGCGCTCGCGGGGCTCGAGGTCAGTCACGACGGGCGGCTCGCCGCCTACGCGCGCTCCGAGGGCGGCACCGACTGGCGCGACTGGCGAGTGAAGGAAGTGGACACCGGCCGCGACCTCCCCGATCTGATCACCTTCACCAAGTTCACGCCGCTGTCGTGGACTCTCGACGCCGGCGGCTTCTATTACAGCCGCCATCCGGTCGGTCCCGACGGCCAAGGCGATGGCACCAAGGCGGTGGCGGTGTGGTTCCACCGTCTGGGAACGGCGCAGGACGACGACCGCGAAGTGTTCGCGGTTCCCGACCATCCCCTGCGCAACGCGTACGCCCGAGTCACCGACGACGGCCACTGGCTGGTGATCTCCATCGCCGAGGGCTCGCTCGAAAACGCCGTGTGGTTGATCGACCTGACCAAACCCGGCGCCAGTGCGCGCCCGTTGTTCGACGCCTGGGACGCGCGCTACGACTTCGTCCACAACAGCGGCGAGCTCTTCTACTTCCGCACCACGCTGAGCGCCCCCCGCGGCCGGCTGGTCTCAGTCAAGGCCGACGCCGCGCCACCGATCGAGTTGCAGCAGGTGATTCCCGAAACCGAGTCCGTGCTCGAGTCGGTGTCGCCGGTGGGTGGTCACTTCGTCGTCAAGTACGTCGACCGCGCCATCGCGCGCGTCGAGATCTGGCACCCCGGCGGCCGCAAGATCGGGCTCATCGACCTGCCGTCGCTCGGCAACGCGGAGGGTTTTCCCGACGGCTGGGAGGACGACGAGACTTTCTTCTCGTTCGAGACCTTCACGCAGCCCGGAACGATCTATCGGGTAGCGATACCGAGCGGTGAGAGGAGCGAGGTCTATCGGCCCGAGCTACCAGCCGACCTCTCGCCTTTCGAGGCCCGACAGGTCTTCTTCCCGAGCAAGGACGGCACCCAGATCCCAATGTTCATCGTGCACCGCAGGGACCTCGAGCTCGACGGCAGCCACCCGACGCTGCTCTACGGCTACGGCGGCTTCGACGTCTCGCTCACGCCGTCGTTCAACGTCGGCAGGTTGGTGTGGCTCGAGCTGGGCGGAGTCTACGCCGTCGCCAATCTGCGCGGGGGCGGTGAGCTGGGCGAGCAGTGGCATCTCGCCGGAGCCCGGACCCACAAGCAGAACGTGTTCGACGACTTCATCGCGGCCGCCGAGCGTCTGCGCGAATGGGGCTACACCTCGCCCGAGAAGCTGGTGATCGAGGGCGCTTCGAACGGGGGACTCCTGGTCGGCGCGGTGATCACGCAACGGCCCGAGCTCTTCGGCGCAGCGCTAGCCGACGTCGGCGTCCTCGACATGCTGCGCTACCACCTGCCCAGCTTGAATGCCCGCCAGTGGTCCGACGACTACGGCGTTTCCGAGAACGAAGAAGACTTCCGCGCTCAGATCGCCTATTCACCGCTCCACAACGTCGAGCCCGGCACCTGCTATCCGCCGACACTCGTCACCACCGCCGACCATGACGATCGCGTGGTGCCCTGGCACAGCTACAAATTCGCGGCGGCGTTGCAGGCCGCGCAGTCGTGCGACCATCCGATTGCGCTCGCGGTGGAGACCCGAGTCGGGCACGGCGCCGGAACGCCGACGGCTCAGATGATCGAGAAGCTGGCGGATCGCTACGCCTTCGCCGCCTGGGCGCTCGGAGTCGAACAGGCTCCGATCGCCGGGACCTCCTGACCAGCGCGCGACGGCGTCGACCTGGCTCGGCGGATAGCATCGGGCGGTGTTCGCGGAAGTCGTCTCCGATCGCGGCCGGGGCCCGGCCGTGGTCTACATGCCGGGAATCGACGGTTCGGGACAACTCCTGCTCGGAACGGCCGCGCGGCTCGAGGAGCGCTTCCGGCTCCTCCGGTTGCGCTACCGGCTGAGCGCGAATCCGAGCCAGCGCAGCTACGCTCATCTCGCGTCGAGCGCGATCGAAGCGGTTTCCCTGCGGGGAGTCGATCGGATGGTGCTCCTCGCCGAGTCGTTCGGGGGCGCGGTCGCACTGCGCGCTGCGATCGACTTCCCCGAGCAGGTGGGCGCGCTCGCTCTGGTCAACACCTTCGCTCACTATCGCCGCCGCAGTCGCTTGGCGCTCAGCAGGGTCGGCCTGCGGATGACCCCGGCCTGGCTGGTGGCCGCCGGCCGCACCATTCTGGCCCCGCGTCTGCTCTTCGGCGGGCGCGACGATCGCGGCGCGATCCAGGACTTCATCGGCCGCCAGAAAGGCGGACGCACCACCCAGTCGAAGGCAGAGACCACGGTGGTTCTGTGGGGTCTCGACGAGGGCTATCACTCCCGGTTGCGCATGATTCAGAGCCTCGACCTGCGCGCCGATCTCGGTCGCGTGCGCCAGCCCGTGGTCCTCTTCGCGAGCGGTCGTGACCGCATCGTCGATTCGGTCCGTCAGGCCAAAGAGATGGCGGCCGCCCTACCCGACGCCGAGGCCGTCACGCTCGATGGGCGTGGACACGTGGTGCTGCCGCTGGCAGACATCGACTGGCCGAATCAGATCGACCGGCTGATCGCGAGGGTCCCCGCTCCGAATCAAGAGCAGAGCTGAGCGGCTGGTGAGGCGTCGTTCAGGAGTCGAGGCGACCCAACCAGCGCTCGAGCGACCTGCGCACCTTGACCACCCGACGCCAGCCCTTGGGCCAGGGCCGGAAAGCCGAGCGCAGGCGCTCGTGAACGCGGCGGCTGGTGAGCGAGAAGAAGGTCGCGCTGAGGGCCAGCGTGAGGACGCCCTGCAGGCCCGGCAGAACGAGGCCCGCCAAGCCCACGATGAGAAGGATCCAGGCCAGGATCCCGGCAATGATGCGCCCGAGGTAGGGCAGCTTGCGCGGGGAGCGCAACGAGCGGCCGCGGGGCGCCGCGACGTTTCGACCGTCGAGTCGACCCTGCGCCTCGGCGCTCGGGGAAGTCGTCATCGGCTGCTGTCCTCTCGGCGCGATCTCAAATAGCTATCCTTGCATAAGTGGCGCTTCCACGCCAGGGCGCACATGGAAGCCTAGCCATTGTACGTGCGAAGCGCACTCCGGTCGGCTCCCCAAACGGAGGAGCGCCATTGCTCGACTCGACCGAGCGCTATCGCGCCCCGGCGGTGCTCGACGGCGTCGCGGTCCCGCTCGCCCGATGTTGATCGAACCAGCCCACGATGTTGAGCACCTTCGCCATGTGGTGGCTGGGGTGGAGGGAAATGCCGTGCGGCTCGTCGGGCACGCGCACCAGGACCGTCTCCACGCCGAGCAGCTTGAGCGCCTTGTAGTACTGCTCCGACTCCGACATCGGCGTGCGGTAGTCGGCCTCGCCGGTCAGCACCATGGTCGGCGTCTTCACGTTCTTCACCACCGACAGCAGAGAGCGAGTCTCGTAGTGCTCGACGTTGTCCCACGGCAGACCGGGGAACCAGTACTTCGAGGTGAAGCCGCCGATGTCGGCGGTGAGGTTGAAGCTGTACCAGTTGATCACCGGGTAGACCGTCACCGCGGCACGGAACCGCGTGGTGTGACCGATCGTCCAGCAGGTGAGCACGCCGCCGCCGCTGCCACCGGTGACGAAGAGCTGGTCGGGGTCGACGTACCCCTTCGCCACCACCGCGTCGACTCCGGAGTTGAGGTCGTAGAAGTCGTCGCCGGGATAGGCGTGGTGGATCATGTTCCCGAAGTCCTGGCCGTAGCTGGTCGAGCCGCGGGGATTGGTGTAGAGCACCACGTAGCCGCGCGCTGCGATGAGCTGCTTCTCGACGTCGAAGCGATCGCCGTAGTTGGCGAAGGGACCGCCGTGGATCTCGAGCACGAGCGGGTACCGCTTCGACGCGTCGAAGTCGGGCGGTTTGAGGATCCAGCCCTGAATCTCGCGGCCGTCCTTCGACGATTCGTAGACGATCTCCTCCACCGAGCCGAGCGTGCGGCCGGCGAAGAGGTCGGCGTTGACGGAAGTGACTACCTTGGGTAAGACATCGCCGGCACTTCCCGCCCCCCCGGCGATGCCTTGCCTGGGCGCTCCCGCGCCGGCGCGGCCGACGGCGACGTCGCCCGGCACGTCGGGCCGCGCGTAGGTCATGGCGTAGGAGCCGTCGCTCGCGATCGTGAACGCGCCGCCGCCGCCGTACGCCGAAGTAGAGCTGCCGACGTTGACGGCAACGCGCTCGGGCTTGCCGCGAAGGTCGGTGCGCCAGATCCCGGTGTTCCCGCGCTCGTCGGCCAGGAACCAGATTGCGGCGCCGTCGGGGGACCAGCGGGGCGCGCTCACGTCGCGATCGAACTCGCCGGTGATCGCGCGTGCGCCGCTGCCGTCGCGGTTCATGACGTACAAGCGTCGCACCTGATAGCCCTGGACGCGGTCGTCGAACCCGACGTACGCGATCTGCTTGCCGTCGGGGGAGACCGCAGGGGAGCTGTCGGGGCCGCGGCGGGAGGTGAGCGTCTTGGCCGTGCCGTCGGCGACCGAGAACTCCCACAACTCGGTGTCGAGCCGCTCGTCCTCCCAGTCCGGCCGGCGCACCGCGCCAACGATCAGGTGCTGGCCGTCACGGCTCCACACCGCCTCCTCGAACGACACGCCGGCGGGGCCACCGTGGTGGTACTCGCCGCTCGTGACCTGCCGTGGCGTTCCACCCTCGGCGGGAATGACGAACAGATGGGTGAAACCGGGCTCGAGATAGCCGACGCCGTTGAACCGATACACCGAGCGATCGATGACGCGCGGCGGCTCGGACCACTTGGCGCCCTCGGGAGGCGCCGGCATCTCGGCGATCTTACGGGGCGGCTGCGGCACGTGCATCGCGAACGAGATCCACTTGCCGTCCGGCGACCAGGCGACGCCGGCCGGAGACTCCGTCAGGTTGGTGACGCGCGCGGTCTCGCCGGTGTCCATGAATCGGCGGTAGATCTGCGCCGTGCCGTCACGCTCGGAGAGAAACAGGAGCTGGCTGCCGTCGGGCGACCACCGCGGCGAGCTGTCGTTCTGCTTGCCGGTGGTGAGCGGTCGATGATTGGCGCCGTCGGCGTCGACGATCCACAGGTTCGCCAGACGCTTGTCGGTCATGACGTCGGCGAAGCGGCGCACGTAGACCACGTGCTTGCCATCGGGCGAGATCTGCGGGTCGGTGGCGGTCTCGAGGTCGAAGATGTCCATCGGCTGGAGCGGTTTGGTGGTGGCGGCCACCGCGGCGATGGCGGTGGCGACGGCGACGGCGAGACCGACGACGGTTCGAGCGATCATTGGATTGCCTCCAACCGCTTCTCCAGCGGCGCGATCGCGGGCAGCCCGTTCTCCGGACGGTCCAGGTAGAACAGGGCCACCGCGCTCACGTCGTCGCGGCGGTAGTACATGGCGATTCCGTTCGGGAGCACGGGATCGTCGAGCGAGCGCTTCTCGTCGAGCAGCATGTGGATGGCGCCGGCGGCGTGCAGCGCAGTCTGCTGCACCTCGACGCCTCCTTTCGAAAGCAGCAGCGCCCGCGCTTTCGAGGTCGCTCCCATCTGCTGCAGCGTGACCCGCACTTCCTGGTGAAAGAACACCGGATCGGGCAGGTGATGGCGATAGAAGGCCCAGGTGCGCGTCTGATCGTCGACGATCAACGACCCCGCGTAGCGGTTCGAGTAGGTGCCCTGTCCGTAGGCGGTGAGAATGTAGTCCTCGGTGCCGGTGCCAACCAGCGTCGGCCACTCGCCGTCCCCGTCGAGGAAGACCTTGACCTCTCCTTCGCCCCACCATCCATCGTTGAGCGGATGGCCGAAGATCCCGATGTGTGCGCCGATGTAGCGGCCCTTACCGGTGATGTGCGGAAGGATCTCGAAGTCCTTGCCGAGCTCGGTCCAGCGCTCGCGGCGCCAGATGGCGTGAAAGTAGAGGACGTCCGCCGGATGATCCTCACCGACCGTGGCGTCGATCTCGTAGTAGAGCTGCGGCAGGAGCTCGTTCGATTCGTTGGTGAAGGTCACGCGGGCGCTCTTGCGGAAGGGCATCGGGACGAAGGAGTTGAACGAGCGGCCCTCGGGATTGGCGAAGAGCTCGCTCTCGAACGGCAGCGCGCGCCCGTGGATGGCGCCGAAGAAGTCGCCGAAGGGAACTTCCACCGCCGGCCGCTCGGCGCCGTCCCAGTACATGCGCACCACGTAGGAACGTAACGCTCTCGGTGTGCGGGTGCCCAGGGTGACCCACATCCGCCGCAGGGTCCCCGAGCCCTGGAGATCGGCGAGGACCACGGTCTCCCCCGCCTTGACGGGCCGGTAGGCGGCGCCCTTCGCGCCCTGGTTCACCTTGCCGCCGGCGCCCTTCGCTCCGGTGGGATTCTCGAACGAGATCCACCGCGTCTCGACGCCCTCCGGCATGCGGTAGATCTGACCGTACATCTGCGGTCTGGACTGTGCCACGAAGAGAAAGAGAGTACTCGAAAGCAGGGCGGTGACCATGCGCTACCTCCTGGGCAATGGAACGGAACGGGCGGACTCTATCGGGATCGCCCCCGGCGCCGCCCGGCGACACCGCCGCCGACAGGCGACACCGCCGAGTGCCGCGTCTGACGATGAAGATCCCCGGCACCAACACCCCCTCCCCGGCGATCTTCATCGTCGTAGGATGCAGCCGGTGATCCACCATTCACGACTGGTGCTGGTCGGGCGCGTGCTCGTCGCGCTCGCCGTCTCGGGCGCGGGCGCGGCGCCGGCCGCAGGGCTCACCGAAGCGCAGGCGATCGCGGCGGTCGAGCGCTTCATCGCGGCCTGGAACACGCGCGATCCCGCCGCGTTCGCGGCGACGCTCCACTATCCGCACGCCCGACCCGAAGCCGGGGGCGGCGCGACGATCTACGCGGCGCCTGCCGAATACGCCGCCACCGTCGACTTCGCGGCCGTCGAGAAGACTGGCTGGGTCCGCACCCGACTGGACTGGGCTCGCGTCCTCCAGCTCGGTCCGGGCAAAGCGCACGTGGCCGGGCAGTGGACGCGTCTGCGCGCAGACGGGTCGCCGATCCGGACCAACCAGGTGACCTACGTCGTCACCGAGAGGGACGGCTCGATCGGCATCCAGGCCCGCTTCTCCGCCGGAACGCCGCTCGACGACGAAGCGAAGCGATCGGTCGCGGCCGACGCGGCGGTGGCAGCGGTCAAGGCCTACATGAACTCATTCAACTCTCGCGACGACGAAGCGTGGGCCGACACTCTCAACTATCCGCACCTGCGCATGGCCGGCGGCGCGGTCAAGAGCTGGCCGACGCGGCAGGCGTACGTCGACGAGTTCGACTTCGACGCGTTCGCCAAGCGCTTCGGCTGGAGCCGCAGCGAATGGGAGTCGATCGAGGCGGTGCAGGTGGCGGCCGACGCGGTCAACGTCGCGTTGCGCGCGACACGTCGCGACGCCCAGGGCAAGGCGCTCTCGACCTTCGACACCTACTACCTGGTGACGCGCGAGAACGGCCACTGGGGCGTGCGCGCGCGCTCGAGCTTCGCGGAGTAGCGCGTGAGCGCGACCCACCCCGGAGACCGCCGCCCCCCGCACCCCGACCGGGGGGCCAGCGCCAAGCACGTCGCGCCCGATGCTCGCGGGGCCGACTTCTACGCCATCGATCCTTCACTCTCGCGACTACTTCCGCTCTACCTGAGCGAAGAGCTGTTCCGCCATCTCGAGCCGTCGCTGCAAGGGCTCGGCATCCTCGCCGGCGGACGCCTCGACGAGCTTGCGACCGTCGCCGATCGCAATCCGCCGTTGCTTCACGCGCGCGACCGGTTCGGGCGCGATCGCGACTGGATCGAATACCACTCCTCCTACCGCGAGATGGAGGCGCTCGCGTTCGGCGAGCTGGGCATGCACGCCATGGTGCACCGGGGCGGCGTCCTCGGTTGGCCCGAGCC
>DATAFT010000145.1:0-4548 GCA_036257295.1 Thermoanaerobaculia bacterium | reverse complement strand
GGAGCCAGGCAGGCCCGACTGACCCGGGGTGTTCATCGCCACCGAGCCGTCCCAGGAGCCGACGTCGATCACGACGCGGACGCTCGCGCCCGATCGCTGCCGGAAGTCGGGAGGCTCGTAGGTGGTGGCTCCCGGCGTGTCTCCGCTTCCCGAGCGCGGCGATGGCTCGATCGCGGTCTCGATGCCGAGCTTGGCGCGCAGCGGCGCGGCCAACGGATGATCGAAGCGGGCGTGATGGAGCGCCCCCCAACGCCAAGCGCGCCAGTCGGCACCCAGTCGCTCTTCGACGTCGGCCACGGCAGCGCCGAGCGACTCGAGCAACGCGGCCGTCACCTCTTCGGGGGAGAGCGCGCCGCGGCTGGACGCGCCCCGAGCCGAGCCACCTTCCTCGAGCACCGTCAGCAGAGCCGGGACCGTCGCCGACTCGAGCTCTTTGGCGGCATCGGCGTCGAGCGCCTGAGCGCGGGCCACGCGTGCCCACACCGCTGCCGGCAGGTGACGGCGCAACCAGACCTCGAACAACGCGGCGGCGGGGCTGCCGGCGTCGAGGCGGCAGTCCCAGTCGCGCAACAGCGCAAGCGCGCGGCGCTCGACGTCGCTGCGGCCGTCGATCGTCTTCAGGCGCTCGACCAGCCACCGCGCCGGCGTCGAGACGTAATCGGTCTGCAAGCGCGCCACGTCCTCGACGCTCCATCGCTCGCGCTCCGACAGAGCTTCCGCGATCCGCTCGTAGCGATACGGCGGAGCCCACTCGTAGCCCACCGCGTGCTGGTATCCCTGCGGCAGGTTCATCTGGTTGGCGCTCGCCACCCAGCCGCGCGCCGGATTGCGCTCGACCGGCAGCGCGTCGCCATCGAGGTAGCCGGCCCATTCGTAGCGGCCGCCGCCGGGCACCGGGAGCAGCCCGTCCCAGCCCGGCCGCACCGGGATCCGGCCCGCCGGCTTCCACCCGATCGCGCCCGAAGTATCGGCGTAGACGAGGTTCTCGCCCGGGAGACCCCAGCGATTGAGCGCGGCGAGGAAGCCGTCCCAGTCGCGCACGCGCTGCAGCTCGAGGCTCGCCAGATACGGCGCCATTCCCGGCTCGAGCCACGCCGCGCGCAGCGCGATCGCCACCCCGCGCGCCGGATCCTCGGCGAGCACCGGTCCATGGCGCGTGAATCGCAGCACCGCGTCGCGCCCCGCGGGGTCGTCGCGCACGGAGATGTGCTCGCGCACTTCGGTCATGCGCTCCCACCCGTCCGCGACGCGGTACTCGGGCGTATCGCCTTCGCTCCCGCGGGTGTCGAGCACGTAGAGATCTTCCTGGTCCATGCCGAAGATGGTGAACCCGAACGCGATATGGCCGTTGTGGCCGAGCGAGACGCCGGGCAGCGCGGGCTCGCCACCCCCGATCAGCTCGAGCCGCGGCGACGACAGGTGGACCAGATAGCGCAGCGACGGCAGCTCGAGCGCGCGATGAGGATCGTTGGCGAGGATCGGCCGTCCGGTGGTCGTCCGCGACGCTGCGATCGCCCAATTGTTGCTGCCCGCCGAGGCAGCGCTCTCATCGGCTCTGGGTCGTTCGCGGGGGGTTTGGGTCGGGGCCGCGAACGACCCAGATAGGGCAGGTGTCTCCCCTAGCAGCGCGGCGAACGACACCGCCGCGGTGCCCAGGTCGTAGTCGGCAAGCGTCTGCTCATCGAAAACGGTGAGGTCGAGACCCTCGGGGACGCGGAGCTCGTGCGCGGGCTCGTAGTGATCCCGCAGCGCGAGAGCGCGCGCTCCGAAGCGGCGCAGGAAGAGAGCGCGCTTCAGCTCGGCCTTGGCGTTGCGCAGCAGGCCGTGGCTGCGGATCTCTACCACCGTCTCCGGCGTCCATCGCGCGGGACGGTAGTCGAGCGCTCGAAACTCGGGCGGCAGCAGGTCGGACCGCTCTTCGGTGAGCGCGACGTACGCGTTGATGCCGGCCACGAAGGAGGACACGATGCGCTTGGTGTCGCCGGCATACGCGATCCATTCGTCGCGGAGGTCGCCGCGGTAGAGCAACAGTCGCGCCGCGCGATCCTTGGCGACATACTCGGGACCGAAGGCTTCGGAGAGCGTGCCGTCGCCGCGGCGCTTCCACAGGTCGAGCTGCCACAGACGGTCGCGCGCGGCGTTCCACCCCTGCGCCAGGAAGAGGTCGTCCTCGTTCGCCGCGTAAATGTGCGGCACGCCCCAGCGATCGACCAGGATCTCCACCGGGGCCACCAGTCCGGTGACGCGATAGGTCTCGACCTCGTCCGCACCCGCGGCGAACGAGAGAGCTAGCGTCGCAACCGCACCAAGCGTCGGTTTAGAGAACCACATCCGCCGAGCGGAGCTGCGTGATCTCGGCAGCGCCGTAGCCGAGGAGCTCGCCCAGGATCGCGTCGTCGTCCTCGCCCAGCAGCGGCGCCGCCTTGGCGGGAGCGGGCTCCGCGTCGAGCCGCCAGGGGGCGCGCACCAACTCGAGCTCGCCCAGCTCGGGATGCCGCACCTTGACGAACGCCCCGCGCTCGCGGAGATGGCGATCGGCGTAGAGATCGCGCCCGTCGCGCACCGGCGCCGCCGCGACCCCCGCCGCCTCGAGCGTCGCGACCACCGTGTCGCGGTCGCGGCGGCGGACGTAACCGGCGAGGATCGCGTCGAGCGCGTCCTCGTTCGCCTTGCGCGCGGCACGGGACGCGAATCGAGGATCCCCGGCAAGGCCCGGCTGACCGATCGCCGCGCCGAGCCGCGCGAATGACGCGTCGTCGTGAACCTCGATCGCCACCCAGCGGTCGACGCCCCAGGCCCGATAGACCGCGTGCGGCGCCGACGAGGGATGCGCGTTGCCCATCCGCTCCGGCACCTGGCCCGTCATCTGATAGGCGAGCAACAGCTCGCCCACCAGCGCGCTCGCGCCCTCGCACTGCGAGTAATCGATGAACTGGCCCTCGCCGGTCCGGGCGCGATGGTGGAGCGCGGCCACGATCGCGAGTGCGAGCGTCATCGCGTTCATCAGGTCGACGTCGCCGCCGCTGTGGCAGGGGGCATCGTCGGCGTAGCCGGTCACGTAGGCGCCGCCGCCGATCGCCTGGTGCACCGACGCAAAGCCGAGGTAGTTCTTCTCCGGTCCGCTGAAGCCTCGGCCCGAGGAGGTGGCGACCACCAGATCGGCGCGCACCTTGCGCAGGTCCTCCCATCCCAGCCCGAGCCCGACCATCGCCCCCGGACGCATGTTGTCGACCACGACGTCGGAGACGCGCGCCAGCCGGCGCGCCACCTCGACGCCTTCGGGACGCGACAGGTCGACGGCGAGACCTTTCTTGTTCATGTTGACGGTGTTGAACGCGAGTCCCTGATTGGGCGGCACCTCGATCGGCGCCGGCTCCTGGATCGGCCAGATCACGCTGCGTCGCGTCAGATCGGAGCGACGGTGGCCCTCGACCTTGATCACCTCGGCGCCGAGGCTCGCGAGCAGCATCCCGGCGTAGGGTCCGGCCCACACCCAGCAGAACTCGGCGACGCGCACGCCGGCGAGCGGCAGGCGATCGGTCGCGACTGCGCCGGAAGCCCCCTGCACCGCGCGCAGTGCCGGTGTCGACACCACCTCGGCGCGCATCTCCCCGTCGTGCTGGCCCAAGAGGGGCGCTGGACGCGAGATGCTGACGGGTGAAGCCGGCATGTGGTACGGCGCGCCGATGTAGCGGAGCCGTCCGGCCACCGGATGATCGACCTCGCTCCACACGCTGCGAGCCGCGTACTGCGGGTTGGCCATGACGTCGGCCGCCGACGAGATGGGACCGATCGGGATCTGCCGCTTCGCGGCGCGATGATGGATGTCGTCCTTCGCCTGCTCCCGCATCCAAGCGTCGAGGTGCTCGCCGATCTCCATCATGTGCTGCGCGCGGTACGCGGTCTTGGTCCAGTCGTCGCCGGCGCACCAGTCGGGTCTGCCCATGACCTCGCGGAACGCGTCGAAGTGATGGTCGTCGAACGCGTTGAGGACGATGTAGCCGTCGCGAGCGCGCAGGCGGCCCATCGCCGGCGGCCGATCGGGCACGCGCGACCAGGTGGTGCCCTGATAGCGCGGGCCGGGCACCAGCGGCGCCACCAACGCCAACACCACTTCCTGCAGCGAGATATCGATGGTGCGCCCGCGTCCGTCGCGGCGGCGTCCATACAGCGCGGCCAGCGTCGCCAGCGCGCCGACGATGCCGGCGCAATGCGCGACCTGCCAGCCGCCGAGCTTGATCGGCGCGCGATCGACGTCTTCCGAGCGCGTCGGCAGCGTCGAGCCGAGCCCGCCAGCGTGGGTCGCGGTGAGCTCGCCGCCCGGCACGCCGGCGCGGCGCCCGGCGCGGCCGTATGGCGTGATCGAGGTGACGACGAGGCCGGGGTTGCGACGCCGCAGCTCGGCCAGCCCGAGCCCGATCGACTCCAGGAATCCCGGCGCCGTGTCCTCGATCAGGACGTCGGCGCGCTCGATCAGCTCGCCGAGCAGCTCGCGATCCGAAGCGTTCGCCGCCAGGTCGCAGCGGACGCCGCGCTTCGAGGTGTTGT
>DATAFT010000110.1:0-4854 GCA_036257295.1 Thermoanaerobaculia bacterium | reverse complement strand
CAGGACATGACCGTCGTTGAGTTGGAGGGTGGCACCCGCGACCTCGCTGCTCGTTCGGCTGAAGAAGCCGCCGAAAGACGCCGCTGCCCGGCCGGTGGTGAGCGTGTCGTCGTCGCGGTCGCGCAGAAAGGCATTGGCTCCGAACGACGCGGAGCTGCCGAGCCCGCTCGAGAACTGGATCGTGCCGTGGCTCATGTCCTCGTCGATGTAGTCGAGCTCGTTGAACGGCGACTGGTCGCGGTCGGCGTCGAGCTCGGCCAACGTCAGCGCGCCGGGGCTCCCGTAGTCGGATGTGCTGTCGATCAACGAGAGCTCCAGACGCCGCTTCTCGCCGAGGTCGAAACCGAGCGAGGCCTGGACGCGCGTGAGGTGGCCGTCGGCGTTCTCTCGGAAGCCGTCGGTCTCTTCCCAGTTGCCCGTCGCGAAGAGGTCGCCGACGCCCCAGTTGCGCCAAGCGCCGACGCGCGCCTCACGCGTTGCGAAGTCGCCGGCCGCGGCCTCGATCGAGGCGCCCGACTCGGCGCCGTGCCGCGTCCACAGATTGATGGCGCCCGCTTCCGACCCGCCGCCCGCGAGCGCGGCGACCGACCCGCGCGTGATCTCGATGCGGTCGAGCGCCCGCAGCGGCACCAGCTCGAGCGCCACCGAGTTGTTGCGCGGATCGTTGATCGGCGAGCCGTCGAGAAACACCCGCGTCCCCGAGCCTGCGAAGCCGCGCAGGTCGAAGCTCTTCTGCACGTCGTTGCCGATCTGGTCGAAAACGAGCGCGCCGGCCTCGAGGGTCAGCAGGTCCTGGAGCGTGCGCGCCCCCGAGCTCTCGATCTCGTGGCGGGTGATCACGGTGACGTGGGCGGGGACGAGGCGCCGCTCCGCGGGCTCGTCGTTGGGGAGACGGGTGGCGGTGACCGTGACCTCCTCTTCGATCCTGATCTCCGGCTCCGCCGGGGGCGGCGGATCCTGGGCCGGAGCGGGCGAGCCAGCGAGCGCTGAGCTCACTGACGCGAGGAGAAGGAGCGGGACGGAAAGCAGGACGGCGTGACCGGCGACCTTCCCACCGAAGGTCCCGCTGCGGTGCGTGAAACGGCGCATGGGCGCGCACCTCTCTGGTTGCGACGCCGAGTCTCTGCTGGGTGGGTCGTGCGAAGCGCGCGCTTCGATCGATCCCTCCACCCGAGGGGCTCGAACGTCGTGACGCGCCGGCAGGTCTCCTGGCTCCCGGATCCTCCTACTCCCGGCACCTTCCCAAGCGGGCGACCGCATCGCGATCGTGACCACCCAGTGGTTGTGCTGCCGGTTTCGTCCCCGGTAACAGTGGCGGGGGCCGCGCCGGATTTACACCGGCTTCCCTTGGCCGCCGCGTCGGGTTGTCAAAGATTCGATCCACGGTGGATCGAGCGCGGAGAGACTAGCATGTGGGCTCGGCTCGAACCGCGATGCTAAGTTGAGTCTCCAACTCGAGGCGAAGTAGGGAGTTCCCTCATGGGCTACGACAGCCTGCTGGTCGATCGCGCCGACGCCGTTCTCACCATCACCGTCAACCGCCCCGAGGTGCTCAACGCGCAGAGCCGGGTGATGCGCGAGGAGCTCGACGCCGCGCTCGACGCCGCGGCGGACGACGCGTCGGTGAGGGTGGTGATCATCGCCGGCGCCGGCGATCATTTCTCCGCGGGCCACGACATCGGAAGCCCGCAGGAGAAAGCCGACCAGGCCCGACGGCCGTACGTGCCGGGCATCCCGGGCCGCTACCAGCGCGGCTGGGACCTGAACGTGGCGAACACGCTGCGCTGGCGCGACTTCCCCAAACCCACCATCGCGCGGGTGCAGGGCTACTGCATCATGGGAGGCGTCATCCTCGCCAGCGCCTGCGATCTCATCGTTGCCTCCGACGACGCCAAGTTCTGCGATCGCACCGTGCGCTGGGGCGGCGCGCACGTGCAGTATGCGAGCCTGCCGTGGGAGATCGGCTTCCGCAAGGCGAAGGAGTACCTCTTCACCGGCGACTGGATGACGGCGGCCGAGGCCGAGCGCCTCGGCTTCGTCAATCGCGTGGTGCCGCGCGCGAAGCTCGAGGACGAGACGCTGGCGCTGGCGCAGCGCATCGCGATGCAGGATCCGTTCGCCCTGCGTCTGTGCAAGGCGTCGCTCAACCAGATGCAGGACGAGATGGGCTATCGCACTGCGATCACCGGCGCTTACGCCAGCTACGCGCTGTCGATGGAGCGACGGGTCGAGCAGGGGCAGGAGTTCTTCTCGGGCTCCGAGCGCGCCAAGCGCCGCGACGAGGCATTCGGAGATCATCGATGACTACTGCAGCGAATCTTCCGGCGAACCATCGACCCGCGTCCGGCCCGCTCGTCGGCGTGCGCGTCCTCGACTTCGGCTCCTACATCGCCGGACCGTACGGCGCCGCGGTGCTCGGCGACCTCGGCGCCGACGTGATCAAGATCGAGTCGGTCGGCGGCGACCTGGCGCGGCACTGGGGTCCCTTCCTGCGCGGTGAGTCGCGGTTGTTCCAGGGGTACAACCGCAACAAGCGCAGCGTAGCGGTCGACCTGCGCGCTCCCGCCGGGCGCGACGTCGCCCACGCGCTGGCGCGCTCCGCCGACGTCGTGATCGAGAACATGCGTCCCGGGATCACGACACGTCTCGGCGTCGACTGGCCGACGCTGCGCTCGCTCAACCCGCGCCTGATCTACGTGTCGTCGACCGCGTTCGGGAGCCGCGGGCCGTACCGCGATCGTCCCGGCTTCGATCCGCTGCTGCAGTCGATGTCCGGCGCGGCGATGGCCAACGCGCGGCTGTTCGGCGTGGCGCCGCACATCTGCTCGGTGGCCGTGTCGGACTACCAGGCAGGAATGCTGGTGGCGCTGGCGGTGAGCGCCGCGCTCTATCACCGCGCCAACACCGGCGAGGGCCAGCACATCGAGACCTCGTTGCTGCAAGCTGCGATGTCGGTGCAGTCGGCGTCGTACGTCCAGCCGCTCGACTGCGAGGAGGTGGGCGCCGCCGGCATCTACCCGTACCACGTGTTCGCGACCGCGGACGGCCAGGTCTTCCTCGCCATCGGCAACGACAAGTTCTGGGAGCTGTTGTGTGGTGCGCTCGGCCGAACCGACCTCGCCACCGATGCGCGCTATGCCAAGAACGGCGATCGCGTGTCGCACGCAGCCGAGCTCGACGCGATCCTCGAGCCGTTGTTGAAGACGCAATCAACCGGCCACTGGGTAGACCTGCTGGTCGCCGCCGGCGTTCCCTGCGCCCCGGTGCAGGACAGCAAGGCGTTCTTCGACGATCCGCAGGTCGACGCCATGGGCATGGCGCCGACGATCCAGCACACGCGGATCGGGCCGATGCGGGTCTACGGCGTGCCGATCGAGTTCAAGGGCACGCCCGGCGCGATCCAGCGGGGGGCGCCGGTGCTCGGCGAGCACACGGCGGAGATCCTGGGCGAGCTGGGTTACGGCGAGGAGCGCATCACAGAGCTGGTGCGCGATGGTGTGGTGCGACTCGCGGAAGTGCAGACGGCTGTGTAGGGGAGCAGGCAAGCTGGCAAGCTGCGCCCCTACTGCCTCTGCATCTGCGCGCCCGCCTCGGCGACGCGATCGACCTCTTGATCGGATCCGAGCTCGAAGGTGACGTGCTCGATCGTCCCGGTGAACGGAAACGGCGCGACGAAATCGGAGACCGCGGGCAGCGGCGCGCGCCCGACCTCGAACCCGATGAAGCTCACCAGCCCGCCGTGCGTGCGCGGGATGTCGATCCGGCCGCACGGTTTGCCGTCGATCGACAGCGTGCCGGCGCCCGCGAGCTCGCCGGTCCGCTGCATCTCCCAACGTAGGGAGTGACGGCCGGCGCCGACCGGCGCGTCAGAGCGCACGACGTGGTGCGTGCCGACGAAGTTGTAGTCGTGCACCAGCCGGCCGTCCTTGATGTAGAGCGCATAGCCGCTGCACCAGTCGCCGTGCGCCACCAGCACGCCCTCGGCGCCGCCCGCGGGAATCGCCACGTCGGCGGTGATGGAGTAGGACCGGTTGCGGATGTCGGGCGCCGCATCGGTGGAAAGGCGCTCCATGCCGCCGAAGAGCACGAACTTGCGTCGCGCCCGATTGCCGTACGGATTGCCCGCGCTCCACAACGCGACGGTCCCCTCGCGCAACGGCAGCACCTGGTGGCGGCCGGCTTCGATCCACCAGCGCTCGATCAACTCCGCGAGCTTGCGCGGCTCCTGCGCGGCGAGATCGCGCGTTTCGCTCCAGTCCTCCTCGACGTGGTAGAGCTCCCAGCGATCCTCGTCGAAGGTGGTGTACGGCTTGTGCCACGCCACCGCCTTCCAGCCGTCGTGCCAGATGCCGCGGTGGCCGAGCATCTCGAAGTATTGGCTGCGGGAGACGATTGCTGCGCTGGCCTTCGGCCCCCCGTCGAGCGTCGCCGCCAGGCTGCGTCCTTCGATCGGCTGCTGCGCCACGCCACCGATCTCCGCTGGGGCCTCGATTCCGGCCAGCTCGAGGATGGTCGGCGCGATGTCGGTCACGTGGCAGAACGAGGAGCGGATGGCGCCGCGCTCCTTGATCCGCGACGGCCACGACACGATGAGCGGGTCGCGCACGCCGCCGCCGTGGGTGTTCTGCTTGTAGCGCTTGAATGGCGTGTTGCCGGCCATCGCCCAGCCCTGGGGATAGTTGTTGTTGAGGTGCGCCTCGCCGATCTCGTCGCTGTGCTCGAGGTTGTAGGCGAGGTCGTCGCGCACCGCGTTGAAGTAGCGCGCCGCGTTGACTGTCCCCAGCGCCGACCCCTCCTGGCTCGCGCCGTTGTCCGAGATCAGGATCACCAAGGTGTCGTCGCGCCGCCCGAGCT
>DATAFT010000101.1:0-4415 GCA_036257295.1 Thermoanaerobaculia bacterium | reverse complement strand
CAACTATCTCCGTTGGGCTCGCCGGGCCGGGCGATGGTGTTGAACCGCCACGCTTCCTTGCCCGACGCAACGTCGATCGCGACCGCGAAACCGCCCATCGGAACGAAGCTCGCGGTGACGCCCTGAATGACCTTGTCGCCCACCACCAGGGGCGGGCTTCTCAGTTGATAGGAGATGGGCAACCCCCTCGATCCTTTCGGCGGCGCCGCCGGCGGAGCGATCTTGTGATCCCAGACCAGCTCGCCGGTCTTCGCGCTCAGGGCCAGCACGTGAAGATCGGAAGTCGGCATGAACACCTTGTCGCCCTGTAGCGCGAGGCCCATCTTCTGACTCGAGGGCGAGCCCTGCGGTTGGTACCGATGACGCCACAGGACCTGCCCGTTCGAGGCGTCGAGCGCGAGCGCCGTATCGGGAAACGTCAACAGGTACATCACGCCCGCGTGCACGAGCGGCATCGGCATGCTGGTGCCGTCGCGCAACGGCGCGCGCCAAGCGAGCGTGAGGAACTCGACGTTGTCCTTCTTGATCTGATCGAGCGGGCTGTAGGTCTGGTTGTCGTAGGTGCGGCTGGGGAGCAGCCAATCGTCGGGTGACGGGCTGCGCAGCATGGCGTCGGTCACCGCGGGCAGCTTGTTCAACAGCTCCGATTGACCGGCCGCGACCACCGGAGCGTCTGGCTCGTGCGCCGCGCCCTCGACCGCGGGAATGGTCACGTCTTCGAGCGAGGCCAGATCGGTCGGCAGAGCCGCTTCACCGGGGGCGAGACCGTTGGTCTGGAGAATGAACGCGAGAATGTTGGTGTAGATCTCGTCACCCAGGCCGCCGGGCGCATCCACGGGCTCCGGAGGCATGCGGCGCAGGTGGAACGAGAGGACGCTGGCGGACTTGCCGCGCCACATCTGATCGAAGCGGGCGCCGGTGAGAGCCGGTGAGACCTGCTCACCCTCGAGGCGCGCCCCGTGACAGAGGGCGCAGTGCTTCTGATAGAGCGCCTTGCCCTTGGTCGCCTGGTCCGCGGTGAAGCTGGGCGCGTCCGCCCAGCTCGGCGATGCCCACGAGGCCAGGCACAGAGGGAGCGCCCAGAGGAAGAAAAAAGGCCGCCGAGCCGATGAGATCCGCAGCGATGCCGTTGGTCGCGATGCCATCCGTCCCTCCCGGTGGGGAAGAGTGACTGTTGATTGCAAGCCGAGGTTCGAAGTCAGGAGCAGATTCAAGCACGAATCGCTCCCGGAAGCGACGGGAAAGGGGCTGGGCGATGCCGGCTCTGGGGCAGGGCTACAATCGCGCTCCGCGAGCTCGTCGTTTCTCGAGCTCGCCGAACGATGCACCTGCGTTACCCGAGGATCAGCATGAACCGAGCCCTGGCCGCGGCGCTCACCACAATTCTTGCGATCACCGGTCCGGTCGGCGCCGCCGCGGCCGCCGCTCCGACCGACGCCGAGCTCGCCGACTTCGCGCGCGCCGCGCTCGACGAGGCGTACCCGAGCGACGGGCCGGGCGCCGCGGTGCTGGTGCGCCGGCAGGGCCGCACGGTGCTGCGCGCGGGCTTCGGGCTTGCCAGCCTCGACCTCGCGGTGCCGATCGATCCGGCGCACGTCTTCGAGATCGGGTCGGTGACGAAGCAGTTCACCGCGGCCGCGATCCTTCGCCTGTCCGAGGAAGGGAAGCTCGCGCTCTCCGATCCGATCACCAAGCTCCTGCCCAGCTTGCCGGCCGCCTACCAGTCGATCACGCTCAACCACCTGCTCTCGCACACCAGCGGCGTTCCCTCGTACACCGACTTCCCTGAATGGAGACCGCGCTGGCGCGAGGACATGAGCCTCGAGACGCTGATCGGGCTGTTCCGCGACAAGCCGCTCGACTTCGTGCCGGGACAGAGCTGGAAGTACAGCAACTCGGGCTACATCCTGCTCGGCGCCGCGATCGAGAAGGCCGCAGGCAAGAGCTACGAGGACTACGTCGAGCAGGAGCTGTTCGCGCCGCTAGGCATGGCGGACACGCGTTACGGACATCAGGAGGAGGTGGTCGCCGGCCGCGCCGTCGGCTACACGAAGGGCCCCGACGGTTGGAGCAATGCGCCGTACCTGTCGCTGACGCAGCCCTACGCCGCCGGCTCGCTGATGTCGACGGTCGACGACCTCGCCCGCTGGAGCGACGCGCTCGAGGCGGGCAGCGCGGTGTCGGCGCGGTCGCGCGACCTCATGTTCACGCCGGCGGTCCTGGTGGGCGGTGAGCACGACGGCATCTCGACACGCTACGGCCTCGGCAACGCCGACGGCTCTGTCGGCGGGCATGCAACACACGAGCACGGTGGCGGCATCCACGGCTACGTCTGCGACCTGCTGCGCGTTCCCGATGCCGATCTGGTGGTCGTCGTGCTGTCGAACAACCCCACCGTCCACCCGGTTCGCCTCGCGCGCCGGATCGCCGAGCACGCCCTCGGCGGTCTGCCGCCGGCCGCGCCCACCATCGTCCTCGACGCGGCGTCGCTCGAAGCCTACGCCGGCATTTGTCGGATGGCGGTGGCGGGGGCCGAGGCGTTGGACCTCCGCTGGGTGGTCACCCGCGACGGCGACGCTCTCCAGCTCCAGAACACCGGCGGCCAGCCCAACACGCTGCGTCCGCTCGGTGAGGATCGCTTCGCAACCGACGACGGCACGATCCGCGCGCGCTTCCTGCGCGACAGCGACGGCAAAGTCGACGCCGTCGAGGTCGACCTCGGCACTGGTCCGGTGCTTCCTGCTCGGAGAATGGTGCTCACGAGGCCGACGCTCAATGGCGCGCCAGGCGTGTAGCACTCGGCTCCACCCGATCCCGGCTCGACGCATCTCCAATGATCGACGTCGGCAGTGTTCTTGCAGTGCCGGACGTCATGTCGAAGCGCTCGATCGGGGTTGCAGATCAGCCAGTTGCAAAGACTCGTCTTCTCGAGGGCGCCGATGGCGCATCGCCTGTCGAGGCGGGCGATACCAACATGACGGTCGCGGGCCTGCTGAGCGATCTCGCCACCGTCCAGACCTCGGTCCAACGACACTGGGGATATCGGCGGGCGGCGCGAGCGATCCGGGCCCTCGAAGAGAGTCTCGAGGACCTGATCGAGCCCGACGGCACCCTGCGCAAGATCTCCGGCATCGGTCCCGCTTCGCTGCGAGTGATCGAGGAGGTCCTGCGCACGGGCGCGTCGGAGTGGGTCGAGAAGGCTGTCGAGGAGAGTCCGAAACGCGACGAGGTCGCGAAGCGGCGCGCGTTGCGATCGCACTTCCTCAGCCGCGCGCGGGTGCGCGAGGTGCTGGAGGATCGGGCGCTGTCGGAGCCGCGGCGATCCGACTATCGAGGCGACTTGCAGATGCACTCGACCTGGAGCGACGGCAGCCAGTCGTTGCCCGACGTCGTGGAGACCGCACTCGCCCGCGGCTACGCGTTCTCTGCGGTCACCGATCACTCGGCGGGCCTGCCCATCGCCAAAGGAGTCTCCGCCGAACGGTTCGTTGAGCAGCGGCGCGAGATCGATCAGCTCAACGAGACGTATCGAAAGCGGTTCCGACTGCTCAAGGGCGTCGAGGCGAACATCAAGGCGGACGGCGCAGTGGATGTCCCGCCGAGCGAGCGGCGTGACTTCGACCTGGTGGTCGCAGCGCCGCACTCGAGCCTCCGCAAGCCGGACCCGCAAACCGAGCGCCTGCTCCGCGCGGTAGCCACCCCCGGCATTCACATCCTCGGGCATCCCCGCGGCAGGATCTACGGGTCGAGACCCGGGATCACGGCGGATTGGTCGCAGGTCTTCGCGGCGGCGGCCGAGGCCGGAGTGGCGATCGAGATCGACGGCGACCCGTTTCGCCAGGATGTCGACTACGTTCTCGCGCGGGAAGCGATCGAGGCGGGCTGCTTGTTTGCGCTCGACAGCGATGCGCACGCGGTCGACCAATGGTGGTACGCCGAGATCGCGATCGCACACGCGAGGTTGGCAGGGGTGCCGACCACGCGCATCATCAACTGTTGGCCGATCGATCGACTTCTCGACTGGGCGCGCAGGAGAAGGAACCAGGATCCCAGGTAAGAGCGCAGCGCGATCGGCTAGTCTCCGTCCGCTGCGATCCACGTCGCGAGGCGAGATCTGGCTCAACCTTCACCGGAACGCGAGCGCGATTCAAGCTCGGGAGTCGTTCCCCCTCAGCGGTCTTGGCTCGAGGTGGTGGCTCGCGAGATGGAGCGTTGGGTTCCCGACGCCGTCACCACCTCGATCATCCTCCTCGTCCTCGTCTTCTTTCTCACACTCGCGATCGGCACGCCGCTCTCGACGGTATTCGACGCCTACTACCGGGGTCTGTGGAGCCTGCTGTCGTTCGCGATGCAGATGACGCTCATCCTGGTGGTGAGCCTGGTGGTCGCGGCGTCGCCGTTCTTCCGGCGCATCG
>DATAFT010000073.1:0-1516 GCA_036257295.1 Thermoanaerobaculia bacterium | reverse complement strand
CTCGGTGAAGCCACTCGGGACTTGGATCCACTGGTACATCACCGTCCCGGTCGCGGGAACGCTGAACTCCTTGGGCATCTCGTAGACGACGTCGGGAGTGCCGATCCGCCATCCCTCGTCGAAGGTGCGCGCCGGCGGCGCGTCGGCGGGCGAACCCTCGCGAGCGCCGGTCTCGGCCCAGCGCACCAAGGTCGCGATCTCGGACTCGGAGAGCGAGCGATCGTTGGAGAACGTTCCGTACCGGCGGTCGGCGTGCCAGGGCGGCATGGTCTTCGAGCCCACGGCGGCGCGGATGGCCTTGGCCCAGGGTCGCGCCTGCTCATAGGTGAGCAGCGGCATCGGTCCGATGTCGCCGGGCCGGTGGCAGGTCTGACAGTTCTTCTGCAGCACCGGCGCCACGTCGCGATGGAACGTCACCTCGCTGTCGGTGGCGGCGAATGCGCTCGAGAGCGTGGCGGCGGCGACGATGGCGAGCGACGACGCTCGGCGGATGAAGCGCCCGAGTCTCGCCGTCACCAATGGCACCGTCGACACCTCCCTGGAGCTAGAGGTCGATCGCAACCGGTTGTACGCCCTTAGGTTAGCAGCTTCACCATGCGTTGTTGAGGAAGTACTCGTCGCGCGGGAAGAGGTCGTGGTTGAAGGCCGCCGACGGCAGGTCCTTGATGCGCCGGTAAGGCTGGCGCTCGAAGCTCGCCTGGTGGAAGAACGCGCGCAGCCGCTCGATCTGACGCGGGTCGAACGAGGCCGACAAGTCGAGGCCGGCGAACCGGTTGCGGAGAGTGTCGCCATCGACCTCGAGGCGCTGCCCGCTCGCGATCAGGAACGACGAGCCGAAGTACTCCGGCACGACGGTGGTCGAAACGTGGGGGAAGACCGCCATCACGCTGTTCAGCACGCGCCCGGTCGGCACCCATTGCACGAACAGGCCACCGGGCGCGAGCCGCCGCTTCACCATCTCGTAGAACTCGATCGAATACAGGTTGCCGGCGTAGGCGGTGTTGGGCCGCACGGCGTCGACCACGATGACGTCGTAGGGCTGGCCGCCGGCGAGCAGGAAACGCCGGCCGTCGCCGTCGATCAGGCGCACGCGGGGGTCTTCGACCAGCCGGCGGCTGGTGGTCGAGCCGCGCGCGCCGAGCCGCGCGATCAGCCGCTTCTCGCCGCCGCAGATCTCGACGCAGTCGACGTGCCGGACGCTCGGATTCTGCGCCAGCGAGTACGCGGTCGAGCCGATGCCCAAACCGACCGCGAGTCCGCGTTGCGGCTCGGGGTGCACCAGGGTGGGCAGGAGCCCGATCAGGATGTGGAACGAGTCGTAGGGATGACCGTTCTGCCAGCTCGCGTTGATGTAGAGGAAGGTCTCGTCGCCGCGGTCGACCAGACTGGTGACGCAGGCGCGATCCTCGTCGAGCTCGAAGCGGTCGAGCGGCGTGCTGTGGAGGAAGGCCCAGAGTCGCTCGTTGCGCGGTATGGCCAGAGCACCGAGCAGGAACAGCGCGGCGGCTCCCAGGGC
>DATAFT010000020.1:0-9503 GCA_036257295.1 Thermoanaerobaculia bacterium | reverse complement strand
CGGTAGCGTCGGCACGGTGAGCCGCCGGCCGCTCGCGCTGAGCGCCATCCTGATCGCCGCCGCGGCGACGCGCCTGTGGCGGCTCGACGCGGTCGGCTTCAACAGCGACGAGGCGGTGTACGCCGGCCAGGCGGCCGCTCTGGCCGGCGATCCCGAGCTGAGCGCGATCTTTCCGATCTTCAGGGCGCACCCGCTCCTCTTCCACGTCGCGCTGTCGGGACTCTTTCGCTTCGGAGTGGACGACCACCGCGCTCGCCTCGTCGTGGTCGCGATCGGCGTCGCCACCGTGGCGCTCACCTACGCCGTGGGCGTGGTGCTGTGGGACCGGCCTGCCGGTCTCCTCGCAGCGCTCTTCCTCGCGCTCCAGCCGTATCATGTCGTGGTCACCCGTCAGGTCCTGCTCGACGGACCGATGACGCTGTTCACGACTGCGGCGCTGCTGTGCCTCGCTGTCTATGCGAAGTCGGCACGGCCGGTGTGGCTCACCGCGATGGGAGCGAGTCTCGCGCTCGCCTGCCTGACCAAGGAGACCGCGGTCGTGCTGCTCGGAGCGGTGGCACTCTTCTTCCTGATCACGCCGGCGGTACGCGCCAATGTCCGTGTGCTCGGCGGCGCCGCGCTCGCGTTCGTCGGCATCGTCGCCGCACATCCGCTCGCGCTCGTCCTCGCGGGCGGGGGCGGCGCTTCGACCGCGCGCAGTTATCTGGTCTGGCAGCTGCTGCGTCGGCCCAACCATGAATGGACGTTCTACACGACGTCGGCAGCGCCCGCGCTGGGCCTCTTGCTGGTGGCGACGGCGGTCGTCGGTCTGTGGCGGCCGCCGGCGCCTGATCGCTTCCAGCGCAAGCTGCTCCTCTCGTGGATCGCGCCGCCGGCGCTCTTCTTCGCGCTGTGGCCGGTGAAGGGCTACCAGTACCTGCTCCCGATCGCCCCGGCGATCGCGCTCCTCGCCGCGGGTGCGCTGAGCGCGGTCGGCGGGGCGGACGACGAAGTCGGTGCTCGACGGCGGACCGCGGCTCCGCGCTCAGCATTGGTGGTGGCGATCGCCGCGAGTCTCGTCGTCGGTGCGTGGAGCGCCGTCGTTCCCAGTCGCGACCCGACCGAGATCGCTGCCGCCGGCGGGCGACTCCTGGCCGGGGCGGGCGGCGTGCCCGGCGGCCGCGCCGTCGGCGAGTGGGTGCGCAGCCATGTCCCCGACGGCGCGACCGTGATGACCATCGGACCGTCGATGGCGAACGTCGTCCAGTTCTACGGCCGGCGGCGAGCGCTGGGACTCTCGGTGAGCAGCGATCCGCTGCGGCGCAACCCGGCCTACGCGCCGATCAGGAACCCCGATCTCGCGCTGCGGCGCGGCGACATCCAGTACTTGGTGTGGGATCGCTTCTCGGCGGCGCGCTCGCGCTTCTTCTCGGATCGGCTATTGCGCTACGTCGAGAAGTACGACGGCAGGAAGGTCCACGCCGAGCCGGAGTTGCCGGGCATCGAGCCGCTCATCGTCGTCTACGAGGTGAGGCCGTGAAGCGCGCGGCTCTCGGCGTCGGATTCGCGGCGCTCCTCGGCGCGGCCGACGCGTCGGCGCAGACCGGCGCTGCGCGCGCGAACACGCCCATCGAGCACGTGATCGTCGTCCTCCAGCAGAACCAGACGTTCGATCGCTACTTCGGCACCTATCCGGGCGCCGACGGCATCCCGGACGGTGT
Source organism: Thermoanaerobaculia bacterium (assembly GCA_036257295.1). Lineage (GTDB taxonomy): Bacteria > Acidobacteriota > Thermoanaerobaculia > Multivoradales > Multivoraceae > DATAFT01. The sequence continues at coordinate 7,803 of DATAFT010000020.1, read as the reverse complement.
GTGCATGCCGATCGATCCCACACCCGGAAGCGAGACGGGTTGCGTCGAGCCGTTCGCCGCCACGCGCAACCCGGATCTGCCGCACAGCCGGACGACGTTTCGCCGCCAGTTCGCGGACGGCGCGATGGACGGATTCGTGGCCGCGCACGCCCACCGCGGCGACGACGCCAAGGAGGTGATGGGCCACTGGAGCGAGCAGGACGTCGCTTACTACTGGAACCTCGCCGAACAGTACGTGCTGTTCGACCGCTTCTTCAGCTCGGCGCGCGGCGGCAGCTTGCAGAACCGCATGTTCGCGATCGCGGGAGTGCCCGGCAGCGAGTTCGGGCGCATCCCCGAAGGCGGCTATCCCGCGATCGAGACGATCTTCGATCGCCTGGAGCAGGCGGGGCTCGACTGGAAGTACTACGTGCGCAACTTCGATCCCACACTCGATCATCGCGCACTCGACCCGCGCCGCCGGCTGGAGCCGCAGGTGCAGTGGGTCCCTCTGCTCGCCATGGACCGCTTCCTCGACGACCCGGCGAAGCGCGCACGCATCGTGGACCTGGAGGAGCTCTACGCCGATCTGCGCGCCGACCGGATGCCCGCGGTCTCCTACGTCCTCGCGCTGGGAGCCACCGAGCATCCTCCAGCCGGGCCCGAGCAGGGCCAGCGCGTCATCCGCGCCCTGGTGCAGGAGCTCCAGCGCAGCGCGGCATGGCCGCGGTCGGCGCTGCTGCTCACCTACGACGACTGGGGCGGCTGGTACGACCACGTTGCTCCGCCGCAGGTGGACGACTACGGTTACGGCTTCCGGGTGCCGGCGCTGCTGGTGAGCGCCTGGGCCCGGCTCGGCGTGATCGACTCGACCGAGCTCGACTTCACGTCGATCCTCAAGTTCATCGAGGAGAACTGGGGCCTCGCTCCACTGGCGCAGCGCGACGCCGCGGCCGCCTCGCTCTCGGGCGCCTTCGACTTCACCCGCGGTCCACGCGCTCCGCGCTTCCTGCCGCTCGAACGCGCGCGTGGCGAGGCCGTGGCGCACAACGAGCGCGCTCGCCCCCGGCGTCTCGCCATCGTCATCGTGTACTGCCTGGCGTTGCTCGCGGCGTGCGCGATCGTGGGCAACGCCATCGCCGGCGAGCGCCGCTCGACCGATCTCGCGCGGGAGGCGCAGACGCCGTGAGAGCGGTCGCGGCGCTGCTCTGGTTACAACTGGTGGCGGCGGCCGCTATCGCGCAACCGACCGCGACCGCGACGCCGCCGCAATCCGCGCCGGTGCAGTCGTCGCGTCCCGCTGCAGGCGAGCCGGTTCCGATCCTCGCCTACTACTACCTCGATCACGAGCCCGAGGGTTGGGGCGGCGACGACCCGCCGCTCCTCGGCGCCTACTCGAGCGACGACCCCGATACGCTGCGCCAGCATGTGCGCTGGGCCAAGCAGGCGGGCATCGACGGCTTCCTGGTGAGCTGGAGCCGGAGCGGCAAGCTCGACCGGAGGCTGCGCATCCTCGCGGAGGTGGCGGCTGCCGAGGACTTCGAGCTCGGCCTCGTGCTCGAGGCACGCCGGCGCAGCGCCAATACCGCCGATCAGGTGGCGAGCGATCTCGACCACTTCGTCCGCTCGTTCGCGAAGCTCGACGTGTTCCGCATCACGGCGAAGCCGCTGGTGGTGTGGAACGGCACCGCGACCTACTCGCCCCAGGAGATCGCCCGGGCGGTCGGCGATCGCCGCCGGGCCGTCACCCTGCTCGCGTCCGAGCGGACGGTGGAGGGTTACCGCAGGATCGCCTCTCTCGTCGACGGCAACGCCTACTACTGGTCCTCCGGCGACCCGATGACACCGGCGTGGAGCGAGCGGATGACCGCGCTGGGCCGCGAGATCGAGTCGCGGCGCGGGCTGTGGATCGCGCCGGCCGTGCCGGGCTACCGGCGGGCGGTGGGGGAGCGCGTCGTCGATCGACGCGGCGGTGACACGCTGCGCCGCGCGATCGCGGGCGCCGCCGCGAGCGGCGCCGACTTCGTCGGGCTCATCAGTTGGAATCAGTTTGCCGACGGCACCCAGGTCGAGCCCACGCGCGAGCTCGGCATGGCCGCGCTCGAGACGCTGGCGCTCCTGCGTGGCGGCATCCTTCCCAGCGCGCCGCGCGATCAGTCTCCCTCGGTCCCGCTGCTCGCGTACTACTACATCTGGTTCGACCCGCGATCGTGGCAGCGGGCGAAGAAAGACTATCCGCTGCTCGGCACCTACTCGAGCGACGACGCCGAGATCATGCGCCTGCACGTCGAATGGGCGAAGCAGGCGGGGATCGACGGCTTCATCGTGAGCTGGAAGGTCGACGACGACCTCGACCGCCGGCTCGCGCAGTTGGTCTCGATCGCGCGCGCGCAGAGCTTCAAGCTAGCGATCATCTATCAAGGTCTCGACTTCGAGCGCAAGCCGCGACCGATCGAGACGGTGCGCCGCGACTTCGATCAATTCCTCGCGCGCTACGCGTCCGATTCGGTGTTCGCGGTGCTCGAGCAGCCGCTCCTGATCTGGAACGGCACCTGGGAGTACTCACGCGACGACATCGAGTCGGTGACCGCGGGACGTCGCGATCGTCTCGCCATCCTGGCGGCGGAGAAGAGGGTGGACGATTACGCGCGGATCGCCGATCTGGTCGACGGCGACGCCTACTACTGGTCGTCGGGCGATCCCGAGACCACCCCGGGCTACCGCGAGAAGCTGTCCGAGATGGGGCGCGAGGTGCACTCGCGCGGTGGGTTGTGGATCGCCCCGGCGGCTCCCGGATTCGACGGACGCCTGCTCGGCGGCGACCAGGTGGTCGATCGGCGCGACGGACGAACGCTGCACGAGTCGGCGCTGGCGGCGATGCTGTCGGGACCCGACGCCGTCGGCCTCATCTCCTGGAACGAGTTCAGCGAGAACACGCACATCGAGCCCAGCCACGAGTACGGCACGCGCTACCTCGAGGTGGTGGCCGATCTGCGCGGTGGCTCCTCGCCGCGCCTCGACTTCGAGACGCTCGCGGTCGATCCCGGAACGCTCGAGATCCGCACCGTACCTCCGCTCGCCGGCCTCCGCTTCCAGCTCGATGGTCGCGCGCTCGAGAGCGACGCCGGCGGGCGCATCCGACTCGAAATGGCGACTCCGGGCGTGCACCGTCTCGAGACGCTGCCGGGCGAGGGCGAAGCTCGCGCCGACGGCGCAGCGCCGGCAGACGGCCCCGGCTCGAAGCGACGGATCGGCTTCGTCGGCTGGGAGTCACTCGACCCCAGCCCGGCGCGCACGGTGGTGGTGCCGCTGCGACGCGTGATCGAGGCCGGCTTCGAGATCCGCCACGCGGTGCGCGTCGAGTTCGTCGACGACGCCGGCGAGCCGGTCGATCCGCGGCGCGTGAGCTCGATTCTGCTCCGCGACAATCAGGGCCGACGGATCACGGTGCGCGGCGGCGAGCCAATCGCGCTGCCCGCCAACGCGATCGTGCGCCGGATGAGCGGCCTGCAGTCGATCGACCTCGAGTACCGCGTGGAACGCGTAGAGGTCGATGGCGCGAACGTCGTCAACGAAGGTCAGCAGCGCGTGGGCGCTGGCGGCGCTGAGCCGTGGCGCATCCGACTCCTGCTCCATCGCGTGCGGTTCACGGCGAAGGACGCCTTCTTTCGAGTGCCGGTGGGAACCGGCGTCGAGCTCACGTTCGCGGATGGTCGGCGGGAGGAGGTGCGCTTCGCCGCCGGCGACGATGGCATCGACCGCATTCTTCCGCGCGGCGAGCTCGCCGCGCGCGCGATGGGTGCGCACGGCGTGGCGCTTTCGGTTCCGGTCGTGCTCTCGCGCGGTCAGGAAGTGGTGACACCCGTTCTCACCTGGTGGTCGCTGCTGGCGCTCGCCGTGGTTGCCGCCGTGGCGGTCGGCGCGCTGTTGGTGGTCAGCCGGGGAAGGCGCTGGTATCGGCTACGCTCGCCAGGTTCCGCTGCGGATTGACGTAGGTCTTGGTGGCGCCGGTGGCGAGGTTCTTGACCGTGATCGTGTACTCGACGTCCGACAGCGCACCGTAGAACACCCAGTACGAGCCGTTGACGGCGCGGCCGTCGAGCACCTTGATCATGAGCTCGAGATTGGCGCTGTTGAAGAACCAGAACCAACCGGTGTCGCTGGTGAGGGGCACGGCTTGGCCGACGCCGGTCGCGCCCTGTCGCGTTCGCCACGTCACCTTCACCTCGAACTGCGACTGGTTGAGGCAGAGCGCGGTGGCGGTCGGCTGACAGACGGCGCGCTCGACGGATCGCGAGTCCGCCGGCGCCGCGGCGTTCACCGCGAACGGCGGCGGCGCCGCCAGTCGCACGGCGGGTTCGCTGCTGTTGGGGAACGCGCTGGTGTCGGCCACGCTGGCGAGGTTGCGCTGCGGATTGAAGTAGACCTTGCCCTTGCCGGTGAAGTTGTTGGCGACCGTGATCGTGTACTGCACGTCCGAGAGCGCGCCGTAGAAGACCCAGAAGTAGCCGTTCACCGGGCGCCCGTCGAGGATCTTGATCACCACCTCGACGTTGCTGTCCTGGAAGAACCAGAAGTAGCCGGTGTCGCTGGTGAGCTGCACCGCATGGCCCACGCCGGTGACGCCGGCGCGGGTTTCCCAGTTCACCTCGAGCGAGAACAGCCCGTCGCGTAGACAGAGTCGGGTGGTTGTCGCCTGGCACGGTTGCGACGGACCCGGACCGAGGAGTTGGCCGTAGATCTCGTGCTCGTCGTCGACGACGTCGTCGCCCTCCCAGAGGACGAGTGCCTCTTGATGGGAGGGCGCGTAGACGATCGCGGGCGCGGCGGCGCCGAACGCGGACTGGCCGTCGAGGCCCATGTCGCTGACGCGAAAGTCGTCGGGACCCGTCGGTGCTGCGCTGGCGTCGTCGATCTCCTGACCGAAGATCTCGACCTCACCGTCGGCCTGCTCCTCACCGGCCCACACCGTGACGAAGACGTGGCGGTTGGAGTTCCACGCCACCTTGGGTGAGACCGCGTCGAACAGTGGGTTGCCGTCGGGGCCCGTGTTGGACGCGCGGACCTGCGCGCCGGCGGGCAGCCCGTTAGCGCCCGAGAGCAAACGGACGAAGATCTCCTCCTCGTCGTCGTCACCCGTTCCGGAGCCGGCGCCGATCGAGGCGTCGCCGGTCCACACCACCAGCAGCTTGCCGCTGGTGGAGCTGTAGGCGACCGCCGGATCGTCGGCGTCGAAGTGGCTCACGCCCGCGGGCCCCTGCTCGCTCACCTGCTGGTTGTCGTTCCCCACGCGATCGCCGGTGAGCGCGTGCCGCAGCTCGCAGAAGATCTGACTCTCGTTCTCCGACACCTCGCCTTCCCAGACCACAGCGAAAACGTTGGCGGCTGCGCTCCAGGCGACGTCGGGATGGATGCCGTCGCGATCGGGGTCGCCATCTGGTCCGCTGATCGCGATCGCGGCGCCTACCGGCGTTCCATTGGCGGCGAGCCGTTGCGCCCAGATCTCGTGGTCACGCTTGCCCGCCACGGTGCCGCCCGCCTGGAACACGACCAGGTAGCGGTTGCTCTCGACGCTCCACGCCACGCGGCCGTGAATGGCGTCGAAGTTTGTGTCGCCGTTGAGCCCGGTGGAGCTGATCTTGAAGTCCGGGCCGATCTCGGCGCCGGTGGCGCCGTCGAGTCGCTGGCCGTAGATCTCGAACGCGTTGTCGCCTTCGTGGTCGCTCTGCCACACCACCAGGAACTCACCCGCGCTGGCGTTGTAGGCGACATCGGGAAGCGCCGCGTCGAACCGCGCGTCTCCGGCCGGCCCGGTCTGGCTGATGACTGTGGCCGGTCCGACCGGAGCGCCCGCGCCGTTGAGGAGCTGGATCTGGATCTCGGTGGCGTCTCCCTCGAGGGCGGCGTCGGACGCGCCGAGCGTGTCGACCTGGTACGCGGCCAGGTAGACGTCGGCCGCGGGGTTGTAGGCGACGGTCGCCTCGGCGGCGTCCCAACTCGGAGTGCCGTCGGGACCGATGTGAGTGATGCGGAAGTCCTGGCCGATCTCCTGCGCCACGGACGGCAGGCGACCGAGCGCGAACAGCGCCGCCATCACGAGCGGGCGCGACCAGAGGCGGAGAAGTGATCGCGATCGGTGGGTGGGGGCGCGCGGTGAGGGAGGTGGCGTAGGCAACGGGAATTACCTGCCGGCGGCTCCCTCCCAAAAGACCGGGCCAGCGAAAGCGAGAACTCGCGAATCGTAGCACCGCCGCTTGAAGCGCGGTGGGCTCATCGTCGCCCGACCGCCGGGTCGGGCACGACGTTCCAGGGCAAGCGCACCGGTTGGTGGTCCACCTGTTCCCCGGCGACGGTCGCGCGCTCTTCGTTCGACCCCCCCGAAAGGTCGACCTCGAACGGGCGCCCGATCCGGTTGCCCGCGAGATCCTCGAGCCGGCGATCGATCGCCACCGCGTAGCGACCAGCGCTCCAGGGCGAGCGCGGCGTGAAGATCCACGATCGCTCGTCGTCGCCGACCGCGATCGAGCCCGCCAGCGGCTGGCCCGCTTCGTCCTCGACCCACACCAGACGCTGGAGCAGCGCGTGGTCGAGTGGCTCGCCGAGCGTGATGCGCAGAGGATCGCGCCCGCCAGCGCGCGGCGGCTCCAGTCGCCACCGCGCCGGATCGGGGGGGGCCTGGTCGGCGGCGACGACGCGGAAGCTGCGGCGGAATCCTTCTCCGAGCGGCCGGCCTGAGGCATCCGGCCAGCGCCCATCGATCGCGATCGTGACCCGGTGCCCCTCCGCCAGCGCGCGACCGAGCTCGGCTCGTGGTCGCAGACCGCTCTTGATGCGGCCAGGGTCGAGCAGGAGGGTGAGGCGCGTGGCATGGGGATCCCAGAGCTCCTCCTCGAGCGCGAGGAAGGCCTGCTCGATCGATGCGCCGGTCGAGTCCTCGAGTCGCACCCAGCGCAGGACGTCGCCGCGGCTCATCGACGCGGTGAAATGGACGTAGAAGCGAAGCAGGTTCTCGGGGATCTCGCTGGTGGTGGGATGAACAGCGCTCACGAGCGTCGGCTGCGGTGCGGCGGCCAGATCGGCGACCTCGAGATAGGCGCGGACCGGATCGGGCGCGGGATCGGCAGCTGCGGCTGTTTCGTCCTGGAGGTCGTCCTGGAGCACAGTCGGTTGGAACACTGCGATGTAGCGAACCCCGCGCTCGGGAGGGAAGGAGGGCACCAGCCACAGCGCGCCGTCTACGGCGCGGTAGTCGCCGAGGATCGGCGTGGCCCGCTCGTTCTCGACATGTACCGAGAAGAGGGCGCGCCACTGCTGGAGTGACCGGTGGGTGCGCGCGAGCTGCTCGACGACATCGCGAGGAAGGTCACGAACGCCGAAAGCCAGCCGGGGTTGCCCGTCGACGGCGATCGACTCGAGCACCAGATGCGGCGGCGGCGCGTCAGTCGGGCTCGGAGCCGCGAGCGTGGTCGCCGCGGCCAGCGCGACCGCGGCCCAGACGGCGTGAGCGAGGTGACGCGATCGCGCCGCGATCAAGGCAGCGCCACGGTGCGCAGGCTGCGCGTCTCGCCGTCGAGGACGAGGAGGAGCGCGTGGTCGTCGCCCAGGCGATCGAGGTGCTCGACCCCTTCGAGGTCGGCGACGGTCACGAACGCGAGCCCCGCGATGTCCGGGATCGGGCTCACGATCGCCTCGACGTTGGCGACCGCCGTGAGGTCGACCTTCATCACGCCGCGGCTCGAGTTCGCCATCAACAGATAGTCCTTGGCGTCGCGCGAGTACACCACCATGTCGAGCGGCCGATTGCGGTTGCCGAGCTCGGCCACC
>DATAFT010000637.1:0-5092 GCA_036257295.1 Thermoanaerobaculia bacterium | reverse complement strand
CCGCACCACCGGCGAAGCGTTCTGGGCGAGCGACCGTCTCTTCATCCTCGAACGATTCGGCTACGGCGAGGAGACCTTCTTCGACGTTTCCTACGACCCGGTGCGCGACGAGACCGGCGCGGTCGGCGGCGTTTTCTGCATCGTCAGCGAGACCACCGGCCGCGTGCTGAGCGAGCGCCGCCTGAAGACGCTGCGCGAGCTGGCCATGCGCACCACCGAGGAGGCGAGGTCGGTCGAGGAGGCCTGTCAGAACGCCGCGCAGATCTTCTCCGCCAACCCGGTGGATCTGCCGTTCACACTGATCTACCTCTACGACCCAGACGCCGGCCTCGCTCGACTGGCCGGGTCGGCGGGACCAGCGGAAGGATCGCCGGCCGCCCCCTCGGTCATCGACCTGAGCGCGCCGCTCGACGCCGCCGGCGCCGCGTGGCCGCTTCGCGCCGTGCTCGAGACCGGCGCGGCCGAGCTCGTCACCGACGTCGAGCGGCGCTTCGGCAGGGTGCCGGGCGGCGCCTGGCCAGAGCCGCCCCACAGCGCGCTGGTGCTGCCGATCATCAAGTCGGGTCAGGCGCGACTGGCCGGCTTCCTGGTCGCGGGAATCAACCCACGTCGTGCACTCGACGACCAGTACCGCGCGTTCCTCGATCTCCTGGCGAACCAGATCGCCACGGCGATCGCGAGCGCACGCGCCCACGAGGAGGAGCGACGGCGAGTCCAGGCGCTCGCCGAGCTCGACCGGGCGAAGACCGCGTTCTTCAGCAACGTGAGCCACGAGTTCCGCACGCCGCTCACGCTCATGCTCGGCCCGGTCGAAGAGCTGTTGGCGAAGAGCCACACCGACTTGTCGCCCGCAGCGGCAAGCCATCTCGAGGTCGTCAATCGCAACGGTCTCCGCCTGCTGCGGCTGGTCAATACCCTGCTCGACTTCTCCCGCATCGAGGCGGGCCGCGTGCGCGCCTCGTTCCAGCCCACCGACCTCGCCGCCTTCACCGCCGAGCTCGCGAGCGTCTTCCGCGCCGCCATCGAGCGGGCCGGGCTGCGGCTGCGGGTGAATTGCCAGAGGCTCCCCGAACCGGTCTTCGTCGACCGCGACATGTGGGAGAAGGTGGTCCTCAACCTGCTGTCGAACGCCTTCAAATTCACGCTCGAGGGCGAGATCGAGGTCACGCTGCGGCAAACGGAAGGGGCACTGGTCGAGCTGCGCGTGCGCGACACCGGAACCGGGATCCCGGTCGCGGAGATGCCCCGCTTGTTCGAGCGGTTCCACCGCGTCGAGCAGGCGCAGGGCCGCACCAACGAAGGAAGCGGGATCGGCCTCGCGCTGGTGCAGGAGCTGGTCAAGCTCCACGGAGGCACCGTCGCGGCGGAGAGCCGGGTCGGCGAGGGCACCACGTTCATCGTCACCTTGCGGATGGGATCGGCCCATCTGCCGGCCGACCAGATCGCGGAAGGACGCGCCCTGATCTCGACGGCGACCGGCGCCGCTCCCTTCGTCGAGGAAGCTCTGCGCTGGCTGCCCGACGAGAACGGAGACGCGGCGTTGGACGCCTCCGAGCTGCCGACCGACTACGACACGCTGCCGGTGCCGGCGCCGGTGGCGCCGACCGAGGTCGACGACGATCGCCCCCACGTCCTGGTGGCCGACGACAACGCCGACATGCGCCGCTACCTCGTGCGTCTCCTCGCCGAGCACTATCAGGTCAAGGCCGTGCCCGACGGCGAAGCGGCGCTGGCGTCCGTCCGCCAGGAGCCTCCCGACCTGCTGCTCACCGACGTGATGATGCCGAGGCTCGACGGTTTCGGCCTGCTGCGGGAGGTGCGCGCCGATCCCACCACCCGCGAGCTGCCGGTGATCCTCCTCTCGGCGCGCGCCGGTGAAGAGGCGCGCGTCGAAGGGCTCCATGCCGGCGCCGACGACTACCTGATCAAGCCGTTCAGCGCGCGCGAGCTGGTGGCGCGCGTTCAGTCGAGCCTGACTCTCTCGCGCGTGCGCCGCGAGGCCGAGCAGGTGTTACGCCAGCAGAGTGCGCAGTTCAAGACGTTGCTCGATCAGGCGCCGCTGGGCGTCTACGTGGTCGACGCCGACTTTCGTATCCGCGAGATCAACCCGGTCGCGGTCCCCGTCTTCGGCGATGTTCCGGGCGGCGTCGTGGGCCGCGACTTCGACGAAGTCATGCACCTGATTTGGGAAGAGAACTACGCCGATGAGGTGGTCCGGGTCTTCCGCCACACACTCGAAACCGGCGAGCCGTTCTTCACCCCTGAGCGCGCCGAGTTCCGCATCGATCGCGGGGTCACCGAGTACTACGAATGGCGCCTCGATCGCATTCCACTCCCGGACGGCCGCAACGGCGTGGTGTGCTACTTCCGCGACATCTCGGCCCAGGTCAACGCGCGCAAGGCGATCGAGGAGAGCCGCGAGGCGCTGAAGGAGGCGGATCGTCGCAAGGACGAGTTCCTGGCCACCCTCTCTCACGAGCTGCGCGGGCCACTCGCGCCGCTGAGCAACATGCTCGAGATCATGAAGCGCCCCGACGCCGGCGCCGAGCTGCACCAGCAGGCGCGAACCTCCATGGAAAGGCAGCTCAGCAGCTTGGTACGACTGGTGGACGACCTGCTCGACGTGAGCCGGATCACCCGCAACAACCTCGAGTTGCGCAAGCAGCGTGTCGAGCTCGCATCGATCATCCATCACGCCCTCGAAACCTGCCGACCGATGGCGGTGGACTTCGAGCACGAGCTGGTGGTCGACCTGCCGGCGGAGCCGATCTACCTCGACGCCGATCCGGTGCGCCTGGCCCAGGTGTTCAGCAACCTGTGCCACAACGCTTGCAAGTACAGCGAGCGCAGGGGCCGCGTCGAGGTGAGAGCAGTGCGGGACGGTGGCGAGGTGGTGCTATCGGTAAAAGACAGGGGACTCGGCATTCCGCCCGACCAGCTCGACAGCATCTTCGAAATGTTCACGCAGGTCGATCGAACGCTCGAGCGATCGCGAGGCGGTCTCGGCATCGGCCTCACCCTGGTCAAGCGGTTGGTCGAGATGCACGGCGGCACCGTGAAGGCGCACAGCGGGGGACGTGGGCGGGGCAGCGAGTTCGTGGTGCGCCTGCCGATCCTCGAGGAGCCGGCGCGAGCGTCCGCCGCCGAACGAGCCACCGCGTCGCAGGCTGCGCAAGGCCATCGCATCCTGGTGGTCGACGACAATCCCGACAGCGCGGTCTCGCTCGCCGAGCTGTTGAGGATCTCCGGCAACGAGACGCACGTCGCCACCGACGGGCTCCAAGCGGTCGAGGCCGCCGAGCGCCTGCGGCCCGAGGCGATCCTTCTGGACATCGGGTTGCCGGGGCTCAACGGCTACGACGCCTGCCGGCGCATCCGCGCCCAGCCTTGGGGAAAGCGCATGGCGATGGTTGCGCTCACCGGCTGGGGTCAGGAGGAGGATCGGAACCGGTCGCGCGAGGCTGGGTTCGATGGACATCTGGTCAAGCCGGTCGATTATCACGCCCTCACCGAACTGCTCGCGTCCCTCCTGCCACGGCGGTCGATCGCGACCGTCGAGTCGAGCTCCTCGATCGTCCCGACAGCGCTGTAAGAGCCGCGCCTCGGTCGCGTCCGGGAGTGGTACCGTCCGCAGGCCGCGATGGACATAGACCGACTCCGCTCCGAAACACCGGGATGTCAGGAGCGCATCCATCTCAACAACGCCGGCTCGGCGCTGATGCCGGAGCCGGTGGTGCGGGCGATCCAGGATCACATCGCGCTGGAGAGCCGCATCGGGGGTTACGAGGCCCACGACGAGCGCCGCGACGCGATCGAGGGCGCCTATCGAGCGGTGGCCGAGCTGCTCGCGAGCGCGGCCGCAAACATCGCGTTCACCGACAACGCGACCGCCTCCTTCATGCAGGCGCTGTCGTCGATCCCGTTTCGACGCGGTGACGTCATTCTTACCACCCGCAACGACTACATCTCGAACCAGATCCAGTTTCTATCGCTCGAGAAGCGGCTCGGTGTCGAGGTCGTGCGGGCGCCCGACGCAATCGAGGGCGGCGTCGACGCGGCGGCCATGGCGGATTTGATTCGCCTGAGGCGGCCGATGCTGGTCTGCGTGACCCACGTTCCCACCAACTCCGGTCTGGTGCAGGACGTCGCCGCGATCGGCGCCGCCTGCCGAGAGCACGACGTCCTCTACCTGATCGACGCCTGTCAATCGATCGGCCAGATGCCGATCGACGTCAACCGGCTCGGCTGCGACTACCTCTCGGCTTCGTCCCGCAAGTTCCTGCGCGGCCCGCGCGGCGCGGGCTTCCTGTACGTCTCCGATCGCGTGCTCGATGGCGGTCTCGAGCCGCTCTTCATCGACATGCGCGGCGCGGACTGGATCGCCGAGAACCGCTATCGGCCGGCCGCCGGGGCCAGACGCTTCGAAACCTGGGAGTTCGCCTGGGCCCTGGTGCTCGCGACCGGGGAGGCAGCCCGCTACGCCACAGCGATCGGGCTCGAGGCGATCCGTGACCGCGCGCGATCTCTGGCCGAACGGTTGCGGCGCGCGCTCGCCGAGATCGAGGGCGTGCGGGTGCTCGACCGTGGCCGTGAGCTCTGCGCCATCGTCACCACCGCGATCGAGGGCCGCGATCCCGCTCAGGTGATGAGAGCGCTGCGCGCCAGACGGATCAACACCACGGCGCAGATCCGCGAGCACGCACTCATCGACTACGACGACAAAGGGGTGGCGGCATCGCTACGGCTGTCGCCGCACTACTACAACACCGAGGACGAGATCGATCGCGCAGTGGTGGCGTTGCGAGAGCTGCTGCGGCAGTCCGGCTAGTCGAGATCCGCCCTTCGCTCGAGAGCCCTCACTGCCGAGCGGGCGCGTGGGCAAGGGGGTCCCCGCCGGGATCGACGCGACACTCTCCGCCTCTCTCAACAGGACCGCGGTAGGCCGTTCATCGACCGTCAGGGCGTAGGGTTCAAGGAAGCTCCGTAGACGGTCCGGACTCTCTCTACGCCTGGAGACCACCTCGACAAGGAACGACCGCACCAACCAGTAGAGCGGAACCTGGCTCCCCTCCATCCTCCGAAACTGGTCCTG
>DATAFT010000594.1:0-2022 GCA_036257295.1 Thermoanaerobaculia bacterium | reverse complement strand
CACCTCGACGCTTTCACTTCGCCGCGCCTGGTCGAGTACTTCGATCCCGATCCATGCGCTCTGCAGGAACGCCTGGACGCGGCAGGCTCACTCGACTCGATGTCGAAGAGAGCGATGCGACTGCCCGCGTCAGCCCCGGCTGCGGGCCTCGGCGTGCGCATCGAGGCCAAGTATTCCGTAGGCGAGTACGAGATCCTGATCCTCTCTGCCAAGGAGAGCGGTGGACTCGAGACCTGGCTGCGCACCAACGGCTACGGCGTGCCCGCGGGCGCGGCCGAAGTCCTGCGCAGCTATCTGCGCCAGGGTCTCTACTTCTTCGTCGCCAAGGTCAACCTCGAGCGCCAGCGCGAGCTCGGCTTCGAGCGCCTGCGCCCGCTGCAGATGGCGTACGAGAGCCCGCGCTTCATGCTTCCCGTCCGCCTGGGCATGGTGAACGCCGACGGTCCGCAGGAGCTGTTCGTCTTCGCGCTGACGCGGAGCGGGCGCGTCGAGCCGAGCAACTACCGCACCACCAGACTCCCGTCCGAGGTCAACGTGCCGGTGTACGTCAAGGACGAGTTCCCACACTTCTATCGCGACCTGTTCGGCCATCACGTCGAACAGGAGCGCATGCGCACGGTCGTGCTCGAGCATGCCTGGGACCTGGCCTGGTGCGACCCCTGCGCCGCCGATCCGCTGACCGCGACCGAGCTGCGAGGACTTGGTGCGTTCTGGGTCGATCCCGCCTCGGCCAACGTCGCCAACAACGTGTTCGTGACTCGCCTCCACGTCCGCTACGACGCCGCGGGCTTTCCCGACGACCTGGTGTTGCGCGAGACCGGCGATCGCACCACCTTCCAGGGCCGCTACGTCCTGCGTCACGCCTGGCAGGGCAGCGGGCGATGTCCCGCTGCCCAGGCCTATCGCGACAGCCTGCCGCCGCGCTGGGAGGAAGAGGCGCAGGCGCTCGCTTCGCTCACGGGTTGGGAGCTGGCCGACATTCGCGCCCGCATGGGTATCGATCGTCCGGTCGCGGGCGACCAGCCGCGCCCCTGGTGGCGCGACCTGTGGCCGGGGCGCTAGCGCGAGGCACGACCCGGCGACATAGACTGCGCAGATCGTCGTCGAACGGGTCGAGCCACTCGAGGAGCGTACGCATGAGCTATCGGATGACCGAAGAGGAGCGACAGAACTTTCTCGCGGGAGTGCACGTGGCGGTGCTCGCGCTCACCGAGCTCGGCCGCGGTCCGCTCGCGGTGCCGATCTGGTACGGATACGAGCCCGGCGGCGAGATCTGGTTCACCACCGAGCGCGACTCGCACAAGGGAAGGCTCCTCACCGAGGGGGCGCGCGTGAGCCTGTGCGTCCAGACCGAGACCGCGCCCTACCAGTACGTGAGCGTCGAAGGACCGGTGACCAGGATCGAGCCCTCCAACATTGAGCGCGACACCCGACCGCTGGCTCACCGCTACCTCGGAGCCAAACGCGGCGACCGCTACGTCGAGACCACCGGCGGCGAGGAAGGCCACCGTGGATCGATCCGCGTTTCGGTGAAGCCCGAGCGATGGTTCACGGTCGACTACGGCAAGGTGGGCGGTGCAGCCGTGGGAGGGGACTGAAATGCGCGAGATCGCGACCTGGAGCCTGATCGAGCTGCGCGACCGCCTCCGGCGCCGCGAGCTGTCGCCGGTGGAGCTGGCCAACGCCGTCGCGGATCGCGTCGACCGCACCCACGCCGCGCTCAACGCGGTGGTGGCATTGCGCGACCGCGACGCCGTGCTCGCCGACGCCCGCGCCAGCGAGGCTCGCTACGCCCGCGGTGAGGCGAGGCCGCTCGAGGGGATTCCGTTCGGCGTCAAGGACCTCGAGGACGTCGCCGGCATGAAGACCACTTTCGGCTCCGTCCTGTTCCGCGACAACGTCGCCACCGTCGACTCGACGCAGGTCGAACGCCTGCGCGCCGCCGGCGCCATCGTCGTCGCCAAGACCAACACTCCCGAGTTCGGCTTCACCGCGATCACCAAGAATCTCTTGTTCAAGGAC
>DATAFT010000540.1:0-3594 GCA_036257295.1 Thermoanaerobaculia bacterium | reverse complement strand
CGAGATGAGCTGTCGAACTCGTTGCGGTGAGGGCATCTATGCGAACAGGTGCCAGGCCGCCATGCGCATCATGTCCTTCGGGCTCTTGTGGAGATTGCGCACCACCGACGCCTCGAAGCCCGAGTGCATGGCGCAGTTCTGGCACAGAGCGTCCTGGCGCGACTCCCAATAACCCCAATCGGTCCCGTTCCAGAACTCGTTCCAGGTCTCGTAGTACTGCTTGCCGATCAGATAGCAGGGCCCCTTCCATCCCAGTGGCGTGCGCGTGACCGTCGACCACGGCGAGCAGTCGTAGTCGCGCTTGCCGGCGGCGAACTCGAGGAACATCGGCGTCGAGAGAACACGGTACTTGCGCGCGATCTCGAGCACTCGCTCGAACTTCTTGTGGATGTCCTTGCGCGAGAGGAAGACGTCGTTCTTGCAGGACTCGTATTGGTAGCCGGGCGAGATCAGCATGCCGTCGATCGGGATCTCCGACAGCCGGCGGCACAGCTCCTCCACCTCGTCGATGTCGGTCTCCTTGAAGATCGTGGTGTTGGTGGTGGTGTGATAGCCGCGGCGCTTCGACTCGCGGATCATCTCGAGCGCCTTCTCGTAGACCCCGTCCTTGGCGCAGACGTAATCGTGCGTCTCCTCGAGCCCGTCGAGGTGGACGTTGATGGTCAGGCGCTTGTGCGGCGGGATGATGCCGAACACCTTCTCGTCGAGCAGCAGCGCGTTGGTGCACAGGTAGATGTGGCGCCGCCGCTCGATGATGCCGGCGATCAGCTCGGGAAGCTCCGGGTAGATGGTCGGCTCGCCGCCGCAGATCGACACCGTGGGCGCGCCGCTCTCCTCCACCGCCTGCAGGCAGGCTTCGACCGACATGCGGTCCTTGAGCTTGCCGGTGTGCCGCTCCTTGGCGCAGCCGAGGCAGGCCAGGTTGCAGGTGTAGAGCGGCTCGAGCATCAGCACGAACGGGAACCGGCGGTTGCCCTGCACCGCGTTCTTGACGCTGTGCCGCACCATGTCGGTGGTCATGTGGATTGGATGGCGCATGGGTCCTATCTCAGGCCGCTCGGCCGGTGCCCAATTTTAGCTCCATTGCGCGCAGATATGTGGCCAGCGCCTGGAGCGGGAAGTAGCACGCATACAGGTGATAACGCAGGTAGAACACCTTGGGGAAGCCGGTGCCGGTCCAGTGCTCGTCGTACCAGCTGCCGTCGCCCCGCTGGGCCGCGAGCAGCCAGTCGATGCCGCGGCGCACGGCGGCCGCGCCGCGCCCGTCCTCGAGCGCGCCGGCGGCGATCAGGCCGAGGACGGCCCACGCCGTCTGCGACGCCGTGGTCTCGCCGCGGCCCTTCAAGCTCGGATCGTCGTAGGAGAGGAGCGACTCGCCCCAACCGCCGACCTCGTTCTGGCACGAGAGCAGCCAGTCGAAGCCGCGACGAACGCCGGGGCTGCGCAGGTCCTCGCCCACGTCGCGCAGCGCGGTGAGCGCGAGCCAGGTGCCGTAGATGTAGTTGGCGCCCCAGCGCCCGTACCAGCATCCCTCGACTTCCTGTTCCTTCCACAGGAACGCGACGGCGCGGCGAATGGCCGGGTGCGTCGGCGGGTGACCCATGCCGATCAGCGCCTCGATGGTGCGCGAGGTGACGTCGACGGTGGCCGGGTCGAGCATCGCGTTGTGGTCGGCGAACGGGACCAGCTCGAGAATGCGGCGGTCGCAGTCCTTGTCGAACGCCGCCCAACCGCCGCTCCTCGACTGCATCGACAGGAGCCACGCCCGCCCGCGATCCAGTGCCGCGCGACGGTTGCCTTCGGACTCGGCATCGCGGAACGGAATGCGGTCGAGCAGCGCCAGCACCTCGGCGGTGTCGTCGCAGTCGGGGTAGAACTCGTTGGCGTACTCGAAGTACCAGCCGCTGGGCTCGGCCTCCGCGTTCTTGTGCGTCCAGTCGCCGCGCCGCCGCACCTCGCGCTCGAGCAGCCAGCGCGCGCCGCGCTCGAGCGCCGGATCGTGCGGTGACACGCCACTCTCGAGCAACGAGTTGAGCGCCAGCGAGGTGTCCCACACCGGCGACAGGCAGGGCTGGAGGCGCAGCTCGTCGCCATCCGCGATCTCGAGCTTCTCGAGCTCGTCGAGCTGGCTTCGCACCAGCGCGTCTTCGACGCCGCGCCCGCGACAGACCAGCGCCAGCACCGTGTTCATGATCGAGGGAAAGATCGCGCCCAGGCCGTCGCTTCCTGCCAGCCGCTCGATCATCCACCGCTCGGCGCGGTCGAGCGCGCGGGCGCGGAAGGGCACCAGCCCGAGCTCCTCGATCTGCTTGATCAATCCGTCACAGGCGAGGAAGAAGCCACGCCAGAACCGCTCACGCATACTCTGCTGCGATCGAGACGACGGAGCCGCTCCCGACTCCGGCGCGCGCAGCTCGTCGAGCCGGCAGGTCTCTGGCAGCTCGCACGACGGTTTCGACGCCCACAGGATCGAGAGCGGCACCACGATCGCCCGCGACCACGAGGACATCTCGTAGATGTTGAAGTAGAACCATCGTGGCAGCAGCACGATCTCGGGCGGCACCGCGGGCGCCTTGTCCCACTCGTAGAGGTGGAACATCGACAGCAGCAGGCGCGTGTACGAGTTGCAGGCGTCGAGCCCGCCGCGATCCAGGATCGCGGCGCGGGCCGCGCGCATGTGCGGCGCTGCCGGATCGTCGCCGGCGAGCTTCAAGACCAGATAGGCCTTGGTCGACGCGCTCACCTCGGGCGGGCCGCCGGGGAAGCCGGTCCAGCCGCCGTGAGCGTCCTGTCTGGCCCGCAGAAAATTCGCCAGTCGCTGGAACTTCCCGCCGGCGCGCCGCTCCAGGAAGTAGAGAGTGAGCGCGTACTCGGACTCGAGGATGGTGTCGCCCTCGAGCTCTCCGCACCAGTGACCATCGGGACGCTGGAGGGACAATAGGTAGTCGCGGGCCGCCTGCACGGCGTCCCGCACCTGCCCCAGCTCTGCGCCGGCGGCGCTCTCCCTCTCCCTCAACATCACCCACTCAACCCCGCGCCGTCCTCGTGCGAATGCTTACCTCAACCCCCAGGCGCGGATCGCCCGAAGGGATGAGGGCGCTTTCGTCACGAGGTACGCGGCGCTCTCCCTCGGATGCCCCGACGGTGCCCCGGTTTCATGCCGTCCCGCTCGACGTCAGGAAGCGCCGGGGGCCGGCTACTGGCTTCCGACCCGGCCGCGCAGGCCGGTCGGGATCATATCGTTCCTACCCGCCGATCCGATACATCTCGACTTTGGGCACCGGCTCGGTCCGCCCCGCCGCCAGAGCGGCGGCCCGTTCCTCGGAGTAGCGGTCGGAGCGGCCGCGCCAGAGGGCCGCGATGATCGATTCGAGCTCGCGATCGTCCGCCCCGGCGCGCAGCGGCCCCTTGAGGTCGTGTCCGGCGGCGGCGAACAGGCAGGTGTAGAACTGACCCTCGGCGGTGATCCGTCCGCGCGCGCAATCGCCGCAGAAGGGCTCGGTCACCGAGGCGATGGTCCCGAGCTCGACGCCGTCGTCGAGGTAGCGGAACCGATCGGCGACGTCGCTCGCGCGCGCGCGGCCGGCGGGCTCG
>DATAFT010000539.1:0-8220 GCA_036257295.1 Thermoanaerobaculia bacterium | reverse complement strand
ATGGACGTGGTCGACAAGATCTCCAAGGTCAAGACCACGAGCGTCGCCGGCAATCAGAACGTGCCAGTCGATCCGGTCATCATCGAGAGCGTTACGCGGGTACAGTGAGCAGCGCCGTCCTCGGCGCCAAAATCATCGGTGAAAAAAACGTGCTAAACGGCACGTTTTTTTCACTTCTTGGTGCCGTCGCGCACCAGGCCGAGGCAGGCCCACAGGATCTCGACGTGCTCCTTGCCCGCGGGCAGGGTGCTCGACTGCCAGAGATCGCGGACCGCGGAGAGTAGCTCGGTCCAGTCGACGGGGATCTGCTTGGCGATGATGCGCCGCATGGCGGCCATCAGATCGGGCACCTGCCACAGCGACGGCCGCTTGCCGCGCAGCTCGCGCCAGGCGGTCTTCATGGCGTCGAGGCGCTTGCGCGCCAGTGCTTGGTCCCGATAGATCTGGCGCAGCCGGCCGATCTCGGGCAGACGCTCGAACTCGGCGTCCTCCGGTGGACGCAGCGCCGAGATCACCTGCCAGTGCTGCGGCAGGATCTCTTCGTTGCGGATCTTGGTGACGAAGGCGTCGAAGCGCGCCAGCGGCAGTCCCTCGAACAGGATGCCCACGTTGGCGTCGCCGCCGGCGGCCCAGCGCGCGATGTCCTCCTGCGACGGCAGGGCGCGCGGCGGTCCCTCGTCCTTGGCGGCGGCGGCCTTCTTCGCCGCTGCCGCTGCCTTCGCCTTCTCGGCGGCCGCAGCCTTGGCCTCGGGTGAGAGCTTCTCGGCGGCTGGCTTGTCAGCAGCCGGCTTCTCGGCGGCCGGCTTCTCGGCGGCCGGCTTCTCGGCGGCCTCGCTCTCGCCGGCCTCGGGCGCGTTGCTGTCGGGATCGCGTTCGGTCTCGCCCGCCATCAGTCTCGCCTCTTTCTCGTGGGATTTCGTCGCTGGTGCCGAAGGCCGGACTCGAACCGGCACGGGTCGCCCCACACGGCCCTCAACCGTGCGCGTCTACCAATTCCGCCACTTCGGCATGGCGGGTGAGTCTACCAAGAGGCTTCCGCCTTGTCAGGACGACTCGGTGCGTGCGTCGCGTGTCGATGCGCGCCGTCCGCGGCGCCAATGTGATGACTAGCGGAGCGCATGGTGGACACCATGCGCGGAGCTAGTTGCTCGGCGGTTGCGTGTCACCGCTGGGTTGGTTGCCGCTGTCGGCAGGAGCTGCAGGAGCGTCAGCCGGCGGAGCTTGCGCATCGCTCGCGGCTGCTGGCGCCGGCGCGGGCGCTTGGGCCGCCGCGGGCGGTTGAGCGTCCGGCGGCGCCGCCGGGGCGGGCGCTGTGGGTTGTTCCTTCGAGGTCGCCACTCCCTGCATGACCGAAGAAGCTCTGCGGCCGCGCTGTAGCACTCCGATCGAGATCGTAGTGACCATGAACAGGATGAAGAAGGCGACCGTGAGCTTGTGCAGAAGGGTCGCGGCGCCGCGGGCGCCGAACGCTGCCTGGGTCGAGCCGCCGCCGAACACCGAAAGGTCGGCGCCTTTGCCCTGCTGCAGCAGCACGACCATGATGAGGAAGAGACAGGTGATGACGTGCAGAACGTAGACGACGTAGATCAAGAGCTTCTCCTGGGATGCGAAGCCGGCCGAGGGTGCGCCGCGTGCGGGCGCCGACTACCGTACCGAACGCCGGATGATATCGAGGAATGAGCCGGGATCAAGGCTCGCCCCCCCGACCAGGAATCCGTCGAGGTCGGGGCGGGCGAACAGCTCCCCGGCATTGTCGGGCTTGACCGACCCGCCGTAGAGGATCCGCAGCTCGCCGGCCGCGCCGGTGCCGAGGCGCTCCGCCACCGCCGCCCGCAACAGGGCGTGCGCCTCCTGAGCCAGATCGGGTGTCGCCGTCCGACCGGTCCCGATGGCCCAGACCGGCTCGTAGGCGAGGGCCCACGGCCCGCCGGCGGGCGGCAGCGCCGCCGAGAGCTGCGCTCGCAGCACGGCCTCGGTCCGACCCGCCTCGCGCTCGGCCGCGGTCTCGCCGACGCAGAGCAGGGGTACCAGGCCGCGCCGCTGTGCCTGTGCCACCTTCGCGGCGATCTGGGCGTCGCTCTCTCCGTGCTCGGCCCGCCGCTCGCTGTGGCCGCACAGGACCCAGCTAGCGCCCCAATCCGTCAGGTGGAGCGCCGAGATGTCGCCGGTGTGCGCCCCGGCATCCTCGGGATGGAGGTCCTGGCCGCCCCAGGCGATCGACGACCGGTCGAGCCGCTGCGCCAACGCCGGCAGGAGGGTGAACGGCGGAAACAGGACGATCTCACCCGGCATCGGGTCCGGCAGCTCGCGCAGCAGCCGATCGGCGTACGTCTCGGCGTCCGCGCGACGCAGATTCATCTTCCAGTTGGCGGCGAAGAGCGGACGCCGCTGCGTCACGTCGTCCCCGGATCCCGCAGCCCCCCCCGCCCCACCCGGGGATGGGCCAGCGCCTCGACGCCGGGCAGCTTTCTCCCGGCGAGGAGCTCGAGCGAAGCGCCGCCGCCGGTCGATACGTGGTCGATCTGGTCGGCAACCCCCGCCTGCGTCGCCGCCGCGACCGTCTCGCCGCCGCCGATCACGGTGTAGCCGCGACAGCCGGCGAGCGCGCGCGCCACACGGCGGCTGCCCTCGTCGAACGGCGTCGTTTCGAACAAACCGACCGGTCCGTTCCAGAACGCCGTGCGCGCCGTCGCGATCGCGGCCTCGAACGCGGCGAGCGTTCGCGGCCCGAGATCGACCGCCATCATGTCGCCCGCCACGGCGTCGACCGACGTGGTCTCGATGCGGCGCGCCGCCGCGCTTCCCGCGTCGCGATCGATGCGATCGGTCACTACGACGTCGGTCGGCAGCAGTACCTCGACGTCGCGACCGGCGGCGTCGACGAGGAGCGTTGCGGCGAGGTCGACCTCGTCCTCCGCGACCAGCGACTTTCCGAGCGAGCAGCCGCGCGCGCGCAGGAAGGTGTTCGCCATCGCGCCGCCGAGGAGAAGAGCGTCGATGCGCGGCAGCAGGTTCTCGATGGTCTCGATCTTGTCCTTGATCTTGGCGCCGCCGAGAATCGCGACGAAGGGATCTTCGGGCGCGGCGAGCAGGCGCTCGAGCCCCTCGACCTCGCGCGCCAGGAGACGTCCCGCCGCGCTGCGCTCGACGCGCTCCGGCACGCCCACGATCGACGCATGGGCGCGGTGCGCGGCGCCGAACGCGTCGTCCACGTACACGTCGGCGAGGCGCGCGAGCTGTGCCGCGAACTGCGGATCGTTGGCTTCCTCGCCGGCGTGGAAGCGCAGGTTCTCGAACAGGCAGTAGCCACCGGCGGGTGTCGCGGCGGCGGCCGCCTCCGCCACGGCGCCGATGCAGTCCGGCGCGAACGCGACCTCGGCGCCGACGATCGCGGCCAGCGCAGGTACCACCGGACGCAGGCTCTGATCGGGGCGCGGTTTTCCCTTGGGGCGTCCGTAGTGGGAAAAGACGAGCAGCTTGGCGCCCGCGGCCTGCAGCTCGCGCAGCGTCGGCGCCGCGGCGCGGATGCGGGTGTCGTCGAGGATGCGGTCGCCGTCGCGCGGCACGTTGAAATCGGCGCGCACGAAGACAGCGCGACCGCGTAGGCCGGCCTGCAGCAGGTGTTCGAGGGTGCGCAGGCGCGTCATGGTGGGGGCGCGGAAACGGGAGCGCGGGAGCGAGGAAGCGCAATCGAAGAGAGGCGTGAAAATGCTAGCAGACGAGTCGCGCGATCGACCGCGCGCGTCGTCGCGCGCCGTCGATGCCGCGGGTCGCCTCGAGGTTTCGTGGCACACTGTCCGATGCCGTGCGCGCCACCGCTCCATCGAGCCGTCAACGCCCGCTGGTGCTCGGCATCGAGACCTCTTGCGATGACACCGCGTGCGCGATCCTCGACGGCGGCGGTCGCGTGCTCGCCTCGGTGGTGTCGAGCCAGCTCGAAGCGCATCGCGAGTGGGGCGGCGTGGTGCCAGAGATCGCGTCGCGCGAGCACCTGCGCAACTGGCCGGCGGTGAGTGACGAGGCGCTCGAGCGCGCCGGCATCGCGCTCGGCGATGTCGACGTGGTGGCGGCGACCCGGGGTCCGGGCCTGGTCGGATCGCTGCTGGTCGGGCTATCGATCGGGCGCGCCATCGCCTGGGCGCGCGGCATTGCGTTTCACGGCGTGCACCATCTCGAAGCGCACCTGCACTCGCCATGGCTGCGCGGACCGGGTGAGGAGGCGGCGGCGCCGCCGGATCGGTTCGTCGGGTTGGTGGTGTCGGGAGGCCACTCGCTGCTGGTCGAAGCCGAGGAAGGCGGCCGGCGCCTGCACACCGTGGCCGAGACCCGCGACGACGCCATGGGCGAGGTGTTCGACAAGGTCGGCAAGCGCGTCGGCCTGCCCTTTCCCGGCGGCCCTCTCCTCGACGCTCTGGCCGAGCGCGGCGACGCCGCGGCGCACCCGCTGCCGGTGGGCTCCTGCGGGGACAGCCTCGACTTCTCGTTCTCGGGGCTCAAGAGCCGCGCTCTGCTCGACCTCGACCGGATGACGAAGGCCGGCGCCGAGATCGCGTTGAGGACGGAGCGCGAAGGCGGCACTGCCGACGGCGCCGACCTGCCTGCGCCGGTGCTCGACCTCCTCGCCGGGTTTCGCGCCGCCGCCGTTCGCCAGATCCTCGATCGCGTCGGCCGGCTCCATGCGGCGCGCCCGTTCGCGACGCTGGCGGTGTCGGGCGGCGTCGCCGCCAATCGGCTCCTGCGCCGCGAGCTCGCCGACTGGGCCGAGCGCGAGTCGGTCGATCTGCGGCTGGTGGCGTTGCGCTTCAGCGGCGACAACGCCGCGATGATCGCGCACGCGGCGCTGCTCGCGCATCGACGCGGCGAGAGCGACGACCCCCGCCGCGTCGACGCCTCGAGCCGGCTCGCGCTCGAGACCCGCTGATCCGATGGCGCAGCCGGCTGCCGTGTTCCCCTTCCGTCCCTGGGTCCGCTCCACTTGCCGCAAGGCGATGCTCTGGGGCATGGGTGTGATCGTGCTGCTCGCCGCGGTGGCCTGGCTCCTGCGCGACCCGAGCGAGGGCTTCTTCGGCAAGGCCTTCGCCGTGCTGCTCGGCTACACGCTGCTGTTCTGGGGGAGCCTGCTCAAGATCTGGTGGACCGCCGGCAAGCCCGCGATCGCGATCGACGCCGAGACGCTCGCGTATCAACCACTCCAGTACTTCTCACCGCGCAGCATCCGCTTCGACCGCGTGATCGCCTGCGGTCCGCGACCGGGCACCGAGTCGTATCGCTTCGTGGTCGAGGAGAAGGACCGCGAACGCGAGCTGTTCTTGAATCTGGCCGTGGTGCGCGACAAGCACCTGCTGCTCGAAGCGCTCGGCGAGCGGCTCGAGCGCGCGGGGCTCACGCGTCAGGGCGAGGGCTGGGAGCGCTAGGCGGGCGCCCCTCAGAAGAGCGGCGCGAGATAGTTCTCGACCAGCGGGGCGGTGCAGCGCGTGCAGTTCTGCGCGAGCGCGTTGGTGACGAGAGGGGCGCCGCGGAAGCCGAACCCGTAGCGGAGGAGCAGCAGTCCGTCGGTGAGCGGCTGGACTGCGCCGTTGCCGTCGACGTCGAGCAGGCTACCGAGCGACGCGATGAACACCTCGAGGGCGTCCGCGGTGCAACGAACGCACCCGTTGCCGAGAGCTCCGGTCACCAGCGTCGAGCCACGGAAGCCGAAGGCATAGCGGAGCAGCATCAGCAGGTCGGTGAGGGGCTGGATCGAGCCGTCGAGGTCGATGTCGATCCCATGGTCGATGCCGGCCAGGAACTCGCAGGGAGTGAGCGCGCGATCGAAGATGCGGATCTCGTCGAGCTGCCCGCTGAAGCGGGTGGTGCCATCGGCGCCGGTGCAGGCGCTGATCCCGGCTCTCAGGCTGGCGCCGTTGGAGATGACGGTGACGTCGGCGGTGGTGCCGGTGGCGGAGAGATTGCCGTCGACATAGATCCGTAGCGTGGTGCCTTCGCGCACGAACGTGAGCAGGTGGAACTTGCCGTCGTTCATCGTCGCCGACGTGGTGCGCGAGTTGTGGTCGGTGGCGCTCGTGTCCTCGTCGAGCTCGACGTTCATGGTGCCGCTGGGATTGAGGCGATTGTCCCAGAAGCTGCCATGCATACAGCTCTCGCGTTTGCCCAGCACACCTTCCAGATTGCTGAGGTTGGTGCTGCGGATCCAGTAGCTGACGGTGAAGTCGGTAGGCCCGAAGTTACCGGCGGTGGTGCCGAACGAGACGGCGTCGTCGACGCCGTCGAAGGCGAACGCCTGCTCGATGAAGCCGTTCTGGAACTCGAGGGCGCCGCTCAACGTCCCGTCGTCGGTGCCGACCTGGTCCTCGGCGTTGCCGTCGCCCGGCCAGTAGTGGACGAGATCCGAGGTCGGATTGGTGCAGACGACGCCGGGGCCCGCGAGCGCCGGCGCCGCCATCGCCCCTCCCAGCACCAGCGCGACGCGCAGGCGCGATGGCACGACCTCAGCGCGCCCGCACGAAACCGGTGACCACGTAGCTGCCCGACCGCGCATCCTTCTTGAGGTGGATGAGCTTGCGGCGCTCGGCGTCCTCGAGCAGGTCGGAGAACGAGCCGTAGCCGTAGTAGCCCTCGTTGAACGAGGGCCGCTTGCGCTGCATGGTCTGCTTCACCATCGAGCCCCACAGCACCGACTTGTTCTCGCGGATGAGCGCCGAGATCGAGTCGTTCATCAACGCGAAGGCCTCCGCCTTCTTCTCGTCGACGCCCTCCATCACCGGGGCCTGCAGGCTGTCGCGCCAGATGTCCTCGTAGTAGATGAACTCGTCGCAGTTGTCGATCAGGAGCTTCGACGACGAGCTCTTGACCCCGCAGCCGATCACGTGCTTGTTGTTCTCCTTGAGCTTGGAGACCAGCGGCGTGAAGTCGGAGTCCCCGGAGAGGAGCACGAAGGTGTCGAGGTGCTCCTTCGAGTAGCAGAGGTCCATGGCGTCGACCACCATCTTGATGTCGGCGCTGTTCTTGCCGGAGTAGTACTTCTGCGGGATGTCGATCAGCTCGATGCCGGCGGTGTGGAGCGGCTTCTTGAACTCGGTGTAGCGCTGCCAGTCGGCGTACGCCTTCTTGACGATGATCTTGCCCTTCTCCAGCAGCCGCTCGAGCACCAGGTCGATGTCGAACTTCTTGATCTCGGAGTCGCGCACGCCGATGGCGATGTTCTCGAGATCGCAGAAGAGAGCGATCTTCTTCTCGCGGGCGGACTCGTCGTTCGAGTTCTCGGGCGAGCCGCCGAGCGCTTCACGCAGCGCGTCGGCGATCTGATGGGCGACCTCGCGGGCAGTGACCAGCGCGGCGCCCCCGTCGAGCGAGTGGAGCTCGCGCGTCTCGCGGGGAGCGAACGGACTCGGTCGGGGAGCGGGCGTGCGCGCGTACGTCTCGGAGGGGGCGTCGCCGCGCGGGACCGAGCGCAGGCGCGTCTCGGCCGAGTCGCGGTACCCGGCGCCCTCGCCACGACCGCCGTTGCCGCGACCGCTGTCGCGTCCACCCTCGGTTCGTCCACCGTCGCCACGCTCGGGGCGTGGAGCGGGGTCGCGCCGCTGCTGCGGCGCCGGAGCAGGCGGTGCGACGCGCGCGAAGACGGCGTCACCGTGGGTGACACCGTGAGGCTCGTGGCGGGTGCTCGGCTCGGGTTCCGCGGTCGCGGTGGTCGCCACGGCGCCATTCGCCGCCGCGCCGGCTCCGCCGCCGCGCCGACGCGACGAGCGCCGCCGACGGGGTTTGGGCGCGGGCTCCACCGAGGCGGGCTCGGTTTCGTCGGTCGAAGGATCCGAAGCGCCGGCCTCGAGCTCGGTCGGCTCGGCGTCGCTCGCGTCCGAGGCGCTGGGCGCGTCGAGCGCGACGTCGGGGCTGTCGCCGTCGAATGCGGGGGGCGAGAGATCGAGGCGACCGAACGATCGCGCCGACGGCTCTTCGACCCCCATTGACTCGTTCGCGGGCTCGTCGTTGGGCTCGCTACGATCCGTGGATTCTTCGGGACTGGATTCGAACGAGGCTTCGATCACCTCGCTCGACTGGACGGCGTCGCCGGGCAGGGCCGTCTCTTGTTCGATGGTTTCTTCAGTGGGACGTTTCCACCAGGGACTCACGATCTACCTCCATGAACCGTCACGCGCGAGACCGCGCGGACAGAGTGAATTGCCAATTGGGGGGCGTGCAAACGGGGTAACGGGCGAAGGG
>DATAFT010000598.1:0-4200 GCA_036257295.1 Thermoanaerobaculia bacterium | reverse complement strand
GGGAAGCGACTGGCGACCGTCACCACCAATCGTCTCGACGACGCGGCACTCGAGGAGGCGGTGAGGCGGTCCGAGGCACTGGCCAAGCTCGCCCCCGAGAACCCCGAGTACGTCGGGGAGCTGGGCGCGCAGAAGTACGTGGCGACGCCGGAGCCGCAAGGCGTCGCCGGCATGGCGCACGACGGCGACGCGCGTGCGCAGGCAGCGGCCGCGGGACTCGACGGCGCGCGCGAGGCCGCGGTGATCGCCGCCGGTTACGTCGACACTGTCGAGACGGTGCGCGCGATCGCCAACACCAAGGGCTTGTTCGCGTTCCACGCCGGTGCGGGCGCCGCGCACACGCTGACCATGCGCAGCCCAGACGGCGCCGCGTCGGGTTGGGCCGGCGGCGAAGCGACGGTGATGAGCCGGCTCGACAGCGCGCGCATCACGCGTGCCGCGGTCGAGAAGTGTCTGGCTGGGCGCGCGCCGCGCGATCTCGAGCCGGGCCGCTACACCGCGATCCTCGAGCCGACGGCGGCGGGGATGCTGCTCTCCCGGCTGCTCGAGCACCTCGAAGCTCGCGACGCCGACGAGGGACACTCGTTCTTCTCCAAGCCGGGCGGCGGCAATCGCATCGGCGAGGCCCTGTTCGACGCGCGCGTCACCATCGAGAGCGATCCGGGCATTCCCGGCGCCGAGGCGGCTCCGTTCGATCGCGACGACGGTCTGCCGCGCGGCCCGGTGCGCTGGGTCGAGCGCGGGGTGCTGCGCAAGCTGGTCACCTCGCGGTACTGGGCGCGCGAGCGCGACGTCGACGCGATAGCACCACCGGGCAATCTGGTGTTGTCGGTCGAAGGCGAGCGCTCTCTCGACGAGCTCGTCGCCTCGACCGAGCGCGGCGTCCTGATCACGCGGTTCTGGTACATCCGCGCCCTCAACCCGCGCACGATGTCCTACACCGGTCTCACGCGCGACGGGACGTTTCTCGTCGAGGGCGGCAAGGTGGTCACGGCGGTCAACGGCTTCCGTTTCAACCAGTCGATCGCCGACCTGCTGCGCAACCTCGACGCCGCCGGGCGCCCCGAGCGAGTGGCCGCCAGCGAGTCGAGCTCGGTGGGCCGGCCGATCCTCGCGCCGGCGATGCGGGTGCGCGAGTTCAATCTCGCGAGCCGCAGCGACGCCGTTTGAAGCGACCAGCCCGGCGCGGGCCGCTGGCGTAGGATCGGCTCGTGGGCGACCGAGTTCGGGGCCTGCGCGAGCTCTACCGCGCCGATCGCGAGCGGGCCGACGCCGTCCTGTGGGGACGGCGCGCCGACCCGCGCACACGGCGAGGGTTCCTGCGCGATTCGGGGCTCGCCGCGATGGCGGCGGCGCTCGGCGCCGAAGTGGTGTTCGCGCCGGCGATGCCCGAAGGTCTGATTCCGATCGCGCTGGCGCAGGCGCCGGCGCCGCGGCTGCTCACCGGCAAGGACCCCGGTCTGGTCGTCCTGAGCGAGGAGCCGCTCACCGCCGAGACTCCCGCGCACCTGCTCGACGACGACACCACGCCGCTGTCGCGGCTCTTCGTGCGGAACAACGGCGACGTGCCGTCGATCGACGCGGCATCGTGGACGCTGCGCATCGACGGCGAGGCGGTCGAGCGTCCGGTCGAGCTCTCGCTCGCCGAGCTGCGCCGCTTCGAGCATCGCTCGCTGGTGCTGCAGATGGAGTGCGCCGGCAACGGCCGCGCGTTCTACACCCCGAAGGTATCGGGCTCGCAGTGGACCACCGGCGCCGTCGCCTGCCCGCGATTCGATGGCGTTCGGCTGCGCGACGTGCTGGCGCGCGCCGGCGTCGCGCCGGGCGCGGTCTACATCGGCTACTGGGGCGCCGATCGCAAGACCGGCGGGGCCGCCGACGAGGTGCCGATCTCGCGCGGCGTGCCGATCGCGAAGGCGATGGAGGACGAGACGCTGCTCGCCTGGTCGATCAATGGCGAGCCGCTGCCCCTCCTGCACGGCGCGCCGGTGCGACTGGTGTGTCCGGGATGGCCGGGCTCGACCTCGGGCAAGTGGCTACGTCGCATCGCGGTGCGCGATCGCGTCCACGACGGCGCGAAGATGACCGGCCACTCCTACCGCATGCCTTGCTCGCCGGTCGCGGCAGGCGCCGAGGTGGCGGCGAAGGACATGTGCATCCTCGAGGCGATGCCGGTGAAGTCGCTCATCACCCGGCCGGCGACCGGAGCCACCCACGCGGTCGGCCAGCCGCTCCAGGTCTCGGGTCACGCCTGGGTCGGCGACGGCGCCGTCGCCGCGGTCGACGTCTCCATCGACTTCGGTCAGACCTGGCGGCAGGCGACGCTCGAAGCGCCGCCCAACCGGTTGGCGTGGCAGCGCTGGCGCGTCGATCTCGCGTTCCGGCGAGCCGGCTACTACGAGGTCTGGGCTCAGGCGACCGACACCAACGGCCGCGCGCAGCCGATGGTGACGCCGGGTTGGAACCCCGAGGGGTACGCCAACAACATGTGCCACCGCATCGCCGTCACGGTCGCTTGATTCGATGTCCGCCGCTTCGGCCCCTTCGTTCCAGCTCGGCGCCGAGCACGAGGCTTTCCGCGCCGAGGTTCGCGTCTTCGCGGAGAGTCAGTTCGCGGCCAAGGCTTGGTACTGGGACGAGCACGAGGAGTTTCCGGAAGAGAACCGTCGCGTGCTGGCGGCGGCCGGCTGGTTCGGGTTGTTGATTCCGCCCGAGTACGGCGGGCGCGGCGCGCCGCTCATCCGCAGCGTCCTCTTCGTCGAGGAGATGGCGCGGGTGTGCTTCAACACCACCACCATCTGCCAGATCGGCTTGCACGGTCCGGCGCGCGCCATCGCGGTGCTCGGGAACGAGGAGCAGAAGCGCCGCTTCCTGCCCGGATGCGCGAGCGGCGAGCACCTGTTCGCCATCTCGATCACCGAGCCGGGCGCCGGATCCGCGACCACCGACATCGAGACCACCGCGCGTGACGACGGCGATGCGTTCGTGCTCCACGGTCACAAGTGCTTTACCACGCTCGGCGCGCAGTGCACGCACACGCTGGTGTTCGCGCGGTTCGGCACGCCGTCCTCGGCGCCAGAGGCATCAGGCGTGGAGGGCATGGTACGCACCATGCCCGGAGCGCCGCGCGGGGCGAAAGGAATCGGAGCCCTGATCGTCGATGCGCGCTCGCCCGGGATCACCATCGGTGCGGCGGACCCCAAGATGGGCGGCCGCGGTGCGCCCGAGTGCGAGCTGCGATTCGCGGGCGTGCGCGTGCCCAAGGAAAACGTGCTGGTCGCCGGCGATCCCGCGACGTCGAACGGCTTTCGCACCCTGATGTCCGGCTTCGGTCCCGAGCGCGTGGGCAACGCAGCGATCTGTGTCGGCCTGGCGCAGGCCGCCTACGAGCGCACGCTCGCGTTCGTCAAGGAGCGCAAACAGTTCGGACGCCCGATCGAGGAGTTCCAGGGTCTGCAGTGGAAGATCGCGGACATGGCGACGCAGATCCATGCCGCGCGCCTCATGGTGTATCGCGCGGCGACCAACGAGCGTGACGGGTTTCCCGATCCGCGCGACACCACCATCGCGAAGCTGTACGCCAACGAGATGGTCCAGCGGGTCACCAACGAGGCGATCCAGATCCACGGGCACCGCGGCTATACCCGTCTCTATCCGCTCGAACGGATGTACCGCGACGCGCGCGGCTACGCGGTCGGCGGCGGCACCACCGAGATCCTCCGCAACACGCTGGCTGCGATCGAGCTGGGGCGGACGTTCGATCAGCGAGGATAGGCTCGACAGGTGAAGCGCCTAGCCCGCGCACTCTCCGCCGCACTCGTGCTATCGGCAGCCGCCGCGCCACTGGCGCCCCAGCGCGAGCGTGAGAGCATTCCGAAGGAGCTCCAGACACCGCCGGGCCTCGATCAAGTGAAGCCGCTGCTCGATCACGCCGAGTCGCCGCCGTCGCAACCGCCGCGGTTGCGCGCCGATCGGATGCCCGCCATTGCAGCGCCCGATGAACCGGTCGCGCCGCTCACCAACGAGCTGTTCGCCGACCCTCCGGCTCGCTACCGACCCTGGACGCGCTGGTGGTGGCTCGGCAATCGAGTGGACGAAGCCGAGTCGCGGCGACAGGTCGCGATGTTCGTCGAGAAGGGATTCGGCGGGGTCGAGATCCAGGCCTTCTCGCTCGGCGATCGGGTCGATCGCCGCCCGGGC
>DATAFT010000465.1:0-4366 GCA_036257295.1 Thermoanaerobaculia bacterium | reverse complement strand
GAAAGCATCAACTTACGACCTTGATTATAGGTCCTGACCCGGCATTCCGTCAAGGGCTGTCGGCACCAAAAACTAGGATTCTTGCCTAGGGCCTGTGGCTAAGGGGCCCCAAATGTGCTGCCTCGGCCTGGAGTTGTCCGGATCCGGACGGTCCCCGCCACCCGCCAGCCAGTTTGAACGGGTGGGGTGGCCAGTTCCTATTTCTAGAGGCAGGACTTGCCAGGCCGGCAGTGGCGCGAGCGGTGCCACGCTCGCACAAGCCACGCTGGACACTTGGCTTAGAGGCGCCGACCAGCGTTCCTGTGCTCGCCTGGCATCAGTCTCGCAGTCTCGGGAGCAGGTCCCGGATGGGCGAAAGGGCGTGTGCGATGGGAGATCCGGCAGCGTTGAGGACCAACCAGGGCGCCGCACCGGCGCAGGATCGGCTCGAGGGATCGTTGCTGGTCCGGAGGGTCGCTCGTGGCGACGACCGCGCCGTCAGTGAGCTCTTCGACCGGTACTCTCCGTCGCTGCTGGCTCAGATCGTGTCGATGCTGGGCGACCACGCCGAGGCCGAAGACGTCCTCCAAGAGGTCTTTCTCCAGATGTGGCGGCAGGCGGGGCGGTACGACCACCGGCGCGCTTCAGTGCTCACCTGGTTGTCGATGGTGGCGCGAACGCGGGCGATCGATCGCTACCGCGGCGGGCGATCGAGGCAGCGGGCCTACGACGAGGCAACGCGGGTCGAGAGCTCGGCCCCCGTCACACCACCCGAGGGTCTGCAGCGAGTGTGGCTCGGAGAGGTCCGTGGCCGCCTCGGGCGTGAGCTGGCGAGGATCCCCTCGGAGCAGCGCGAGGTCCTGGGCCTCCTCTATGTTTGCGGCCTCTCCCACACTCAGGCGGCGGCACGTCTCCGTCTTCCTCTGGGGACCGTCAAGACGCGCGCTCTCCTCGGCATGCGCAAGCTGCGGCAGGCGTTCGCGGCCGAAATCGGCAGCCCGGCCTGACCGACGACGCTGACTACAATGCTGCGATGGCGAGGCCCGCGACTCGCAGGCTCCTCGGGCTGGTGCGGCGCCTCGCACCGGTCGCGCTGATCGTCGCCTCGGCCGCCGCCTCGGCGCGCGAGAGCGAGGCGGCCCGATCCTTCGTTCTGGTCACTCTCGACACCACGCGCGCCGACCGGGTCGGCGCCTACGGGCAGAGCGGCGCGCACACGCCGGCGCTCGATGATCTCGCGCGCCGCGGTGCTCTCTTCGCTCGCGCCTACGCGGTGGCGCCGGTGACGCTGCCGTCGCACGCCTCCATGCTGACCGGCCTCTATCCACCGGCGCACGGCGTCCGTGACAACGGCCGGCACGCGCTGTCGGACAGCGCCACCACGCTGGCGGAGGTGCTCCGACGCCGCGGCTATCGCACCGCCGCGTTCGTTTCGGCGGCGGTCCTGGCGCGGCGCTACGGCTTGGCCCAGGGATTCGAGCTCTATGACGACAGTCTCGCCGGCGGCAGGCCGAAGGAGCCGCGAATGGTGGCCGAGCGCGGGGCCGACGTCACCGTCGGCGCCGCGCTGCGTTGGCTCGACGGCATCGACGATGGCTCACCGTTCTTTCTCTGGGTGCACCTGTTCGATCCGCACGCGCCCTACGCGCCGCCCGCGCCATGGTCGGCGCGATTCGCCGATCGTCCCTACGACGGCGAGGTCGCGTTCGCCGACAACGAGCTGGCCCGTCTCCTGGCTCATCCGCGCCTGGCGCGCTCCGCATCGGCGGAGGGGCTGCTGGTGATGGCGATCGCGGACCACGGCGAGAGCCTCGGCGAGCATGGCGAGTCGAGCCACGGGATGCTGCTGTACGAATCGGCGCTGCGCGTGCCGTGGATCGTCGCCGGCGCGGGGGTGCGTCCGGGGCTGCGAGTCGCCGAGCCGGTGAGTCAGACCGACCTCTTCCCCACCGCGCTGGCGCTCCTCGGCGTCGACGACGCTGCGACGCCGATCGACGGCGAGAATCTCGCCGGGCGGCTGCGCCCGGCCCGAGGCGAGGCCGCCGGCGGGCTCGGTGGCTCGCCGCGCGAAGACGATCGAACGGTGTACGCCGAGACCCGCGTTCCACTCTACGCCTACGGCTGGTCGGCCCTGCGCGCGGTGATCGCGGGCCGCTGGAAGCTGATCGAGGCGCCGTCGCCGGAGCTGTACGAGGTCGTCGCCGATCCGGCCGAGGCGCGCGACATCTACCGGGCCGAGCGCCCGCGCGCCTCGACGTTGGAACGGGCATTGGCGGCTCGCTTCGGTGCCTCGGACCAGCCACCGCGAGAGTCCCGCGCCGCGCCGGATCCGGCTTCCGACGCCGCGTTGCGGAGCCTCGGCTACGTCGCTGGGCGGAGTGTTGCGCGTCGGACCGGACCGCCGCCGGATCCCAAGACCATGATCGACGTCCATCGCGCCGTCGAGCGCGGCGAAGGGCTGCTCCATGCCCGCGACTTCGCCGGGGCGCAGCGCGAGCTCCGCGCGGTGCTCGATCGCGATCCGGAAAACCTCGCCGCGCTCGAAGGCACGGCCACCGCGCTCGCGGAGCTCGGTCGCTATGACAGCGCCGAAGGCGCCTTGAAACGCGCGCTCGCGATCGCCCCCGATCGCGCGTCGCTCCATCTGGCGATGGCGCAGATCGCGGGCGCGCGAGGAGACTGGAAGGCGACGCTCACTCGTGCCGACGCCGCGGCGGCGCTCGCGCCCGAGGATCCCGCTGTGCTCGCGGTGAGGGCACAGGCGCTCGACCGCCTCGGCCGTGCCGAGGATGCTCGCGCCACCCTCGACCACGCGCTCGCCCTCGCGCCCGGCGATCCACTGCTCGCCGTGCGGTACGCCGAGATCGTCGAGCTTCCCGGTCGCCGCTACCAGGAAGCGGACGGACGGCTGCGTCGTGCCGTCGCCGAGCAGCCGTACCTGGCGAGCGCGTGGCGGGCACTGGGACGGGTGCGCGAGGCGGCCGGGCGTCCGGTCGACGCCCGTGCCGCGTACCTCGACGGCCTTCGCTACCAGCCGCGCGACGGCACGCTGCACGCGGCGCTCGGACTGCTACTGGTTGAGTCCGGGGGTGCGACGGCGCGCTCGCATCTGGAACAGGCCGTGGAGCTCTCGCCGATGCCGGCGCCCGAGGTCCGCAACGCGTTGGGCGACGTGCTCGCGCAGAGCGGCGAGACCGCGGCCGCCGCCGAGCAGTGGACGCTGGTCGTGCGCGCGACCGAGTCCGCCACGATCCCCGAGGATCGCCACCAGCGCGCGATCGCTCTGCGCTCGCTCGGCCGCCACGACGAAGCCGAGTCGGTCTGGCGAGATCTGACTCGGGCCCGGCCCGATCACGCCGCGGCCTGGCAGGGGCTGGCGGCGGCGGCGCTCGACCGTAAGGCCTGGAGCGACGCCGTGGCGGCGGCGCGACGGGCGGCGGAGATCGACCCCGGCCTCGCGACCGCATGGAACATCCTGGCCATCGCGACCGAGGAGATCGAGGGCAAGGCGGCGTCGGTGCCGCTCTATCGACGCGCGGTCGGCGCCCAGCCGACCTACTGGCAGGCGAGTCTCAATCTCGGCTTGGCACTGCGCGATCTGGGCCGTTCCACCGAGGCGGCCCAGGCCTTCGAAGCCGTGCTCGCGATCGCCCCCGAGCACGCCAAGTCGCACTACGAGCTCGGTCTGCTCTACGCCGGGCCTCTCGGCGACGCCGCCCGCGCCCGCAACCACCTCGAGCGGGCGTTGCTGCTCGACCCCGCGAGCCCGCGCGCGGCGGATGCGCGCGCGGCGCTCGCGCGCCTACCACCTCAGAACCGGAAGCCCACCGAGAAGCGATAGGTCCGGGGCTGCTGGAAGTCCTCCTCGCGCAGGGCGCGACCGAAGTCTTCGCCGAAGTCGAAGTTGACGCCCTCGACCGGGGTTTCGGTGAACGGGTCGAAGTCGGCGTAGTCCGACGAGTTGGTGGCTTCCACGACGCTGGTGTTGACTCTCACCTGCCCGTGCTCGTCGAAGACGTTCAGAACCTGGGGCTGCACGAAGACCTCGAGCTCCTTGCCGAACATCTTCCAGCCGAACGCATAGATGAAGGTCAGGTTCGAAGAGTGGATGTCGTCGGTGGTGAACGCGTCGCGATCGGTGTACCAATAGTCGACGTCCGACGGCGGCGTCAGGTAGCCCGGGTTGTCGAGGAAGACTTCCGAGGCGACGTCGCCGCGCGCGCCGTACGGCGTGCCGGACTGGTACCGCTCGAGCCAGCTCACGCTCAGGTTGTGGTGCTCGGCCTGCACCAGGTCGTAGATCGCCCAGGCGCGCACCTTGTGGCGTGAGTCGACGCCCAGATCGCCACGCGGGAAGTGCTGGGGGAAGGCCTTGTACTCGGGATAT
>DATAFT010000450.1:0-5317 GCA_036257295.1 Thermoanaerobaculia bacterium | reverse complement strand
AACCCGGCGACCGGCCAGCCCTTCACCGCCGACTTCCGCGAGGGCCGGAGCCCGCAGGACCGCGAGCACATCGTCAACGTCGCCGGCGCCAAGAACTGGGAGCTGGGCCGCCATACCCTCTCGCTGGGTGGCCTCGCCTGGTACCGCAGCGGCGAGCGCTGGGGCAACCGGCCGGCGTTCACCGTCAACAACACGATCGTTCCCAACATCCAGGGCACCATCCAGACCTCGCGGTACATCGAGCCGCGCGACCTGCGCACGCTGCCCGACACCATGACGTTGAACCTCAACCTGGGCTGGCAGTTCCCGCTGGTCAAGAGCCTCGAGGGCACGCTGCGCGCCGAGCTGGCCAACGTGACCGACGAGCAGGAGGTGATCGCGGTGAACGTGGCGACCGGCCAGGTGATCCAGGCGCGGGCGTCGTACCAGAACCCGCGAGAGGTGAGATTGGTTGCCGGTTTGAGATTCTGAGTAGGGGCGGCGCTTCCGACCTCCACGCCCGGCGCTCCACGGCGTCGGGCGTTTCCGTTTCCGGGCGCTAAGATCACGGGACGCTCCGCGCTGGCGGCATTCGACGCCCTGAGCGATCCGCTTGCCCGAAGACCTCACCCTCCCCACTCCCGGCGCGCCGCCGGACGACGCCACTCGGCTCGCTCCCGAGGGACTCACGGCACGCCTTCCCTACGATGCGCCGTCCAACATCGGCCCCTACCACCTGGTCCGCCGCGTCGGAGAAGGCGGCATGGGCGAGGTGTGGGAGGCCGAGCAGCGCGAACCGATGCGGCGCCGCGTCGCGATCAAGCTGGTGAAGGTGGGCATGGACACCCGCCACTTCGTGGCCAGGTTCGAGGCCGAGCGGCAGGCGCTCGCGCTGATGGAGCACCCGGCGATCGCGCGCGTCATCGACGGCGGCGCCACCGAGACCGGGCGGCCGTACCTGGTCATGGAGTTCGTCGAGGGCGAGCCGATCACGCGTTACTGCGACGCGCGACGGCTCGGCACGCGCCAGCGGCTCGAGCTCTTCCTGCTGGTCTGCGACGGCGTCGAGCACGCGCATCGCCGCGGCATCCTCCATCGCGACTTGAAACCCTCGAACGTGATGGTCGCCGAGCGCGACGGCGCGACGGTGCCCAAGATCATCGACTTCGGCGTCGCCAAGGCGATCGAGGAGCCGCTCACCGACCGCACGCTCCACACCGCGATCGGCGGTTGGATCGGAACGCCCGCCTACATGTCGCCGGAGCAGGCCGACGTCCGCGGCGACATCGACACCCGCACCGACGTCTACTCGCTCGGCGTGATGCTGTACGAGCTCCTCGCCGGCGTGCGTCCACTGCCCGAGCACACCATCGACAGCGCGGCGCCCGACGAGCTGCGCCGGATGATCCGCGAGCGCGAGGCGCCGCGGCCCTCGGCGCGCTTCTCGGCGCTCGGCGGGCAATCGACCACGATCGCCGGTGCGCGTTCGACCGACGCGCCGGAGCTCGCGCGCCGGCTGCGCGGCGATCTCGACTGGATCGTGCTCAAGGCCATCGAGAAGGACCGCGAGCGCCGCTACGGCTCGCCGTCGCAGCTCGCCGACGACGTCCGGCGCCACCTCTCCAACCAGCCGGTGGTGGCGCGACCGCCGAGCACGGTCTACCGCGCCGGCCGCTTCGTGCGCCGGCACAAGCTGGCGGTGAGCGCGGGCGCCATCGCCGCCGCCGGCCTGGTGGCCGCGGTGGTCGGCACCGGCATCGGCCTGGTGCGCGCGCGCGCCGCCGAAGCGGAGGCGAGACGCGAGGCGTCGACCTCCGAGAGCGTCACCGGGTTCCTGGTCGATCTGTTCACCGAGACCGATCCCCGGAACACGCGCGGCGAGACCGTGACCGTCCGCGAGGTGCTCGACCGCGGAGCCGAGCGCGTCCGCGCCGAGCTCGCGTCCGAGCCGATCGTGCAAGCGCGGCTGGAGGGGACGATCGGCGACGTGTACGAAGCCCTCGGCCTCTACGACCGCGCCGAGCCGCTCCACCGCAGCGCGCTCCAGACGCTCGAGCGCGAAGTGGGTCCCGAGGATCCGCGCACCGAGTCGGCGAGGAGCACTCTCGCCAGCACACAGTGGCGGCTCGGCCGCTACGACCAGGCGGAGCCGGCCCTTCGCCGTGTGCTCGAAGCGCGGCGAGCGCGGCTGGGCGACGAGCATCCCGACACGCTCAAGAGCAAGAACGATCTCGCCAACCTGCTGCTGCGGCGCGGCGATCTCGCGGGGGCCGAGACCCTCTATCGCGACGCCTGGGAGACCCGCAGCCGTGTCTACGGCGCAGAGGACGAGCTCACGCTCGGCGCTCGTCACAACCTCGCCAACGTTCTCGGCAGCCTGGGACGCCACGACGAGGAAGTGGCCCACCTCGAGGCGGTGCTCGAAGCGCGCCGTCGCGTGCAGGGCGCCGACCATCCCGACACGCTGGGCGCGGCCATGAACCTGGCGAGCTCGTACCAGGAGGTCGGTCGCCTCGAGGAAGCACAGGCCCTGGCCGATATCACCTACGAGGGCATGCGACGGGTCCTCGGCGAAGATCATCCCGACACGCTGTCGATGCTCGGGAACCTCGGCGGCCTCGACCTCGAGTTCAGCCGCTGGGACTCGGCGACCGACCGCTACGGGCGGGTGGTCGAAGGGCGCACGCGCGCGCTCGGGCCCGATCACGACCAGACGCTGATCGGGCGGCGCAATCTCGCCTATGCGCTCGAGGGCGCCGGAAGAATGGAAGAGGCGCAGGCGCAGATCCTCATCGCGGCGGCCGGCCTCGCCAAGTCGCTCGGGCCCGACGCTTACATGACGCTCGACACCGGCGCCCAGCTGGCTTTGGTCCACGCCAGCATGGGCCGCAACGCGGAGGCGAAGCGCGAGCTCGAAGCGGTGCTGCCCGGGATCGAGCAGGCGGTGGGCAAAGCGCATCCGCAGGTGCGCGAGATGCTCTACAACCTCGCCTGCATCTCGACGCGAATAGGCGAGAACGAGCAGGCGCTCGGTTACCTCGAACGCTCGGTCGAGGCCGGGCTGGTCGATCTCGCGATGCTCAGTGATCCCGACCTCGAGCCGCTACGGTCAGCGCCGAGGTTCGCCGCGCTGGTGAACAAGGTGCGAGCCTCCGGGACCGACTGATGGTCCGCGCGCCGCTCAGCCGGTCAGACCGTCGAGATAGGTCGTGATCTCCGCCGCCGTGCAGCGCGCGCAATTCACGAGATCGACCGCCTGGTTCACCAGAGGATCGCCGCGGAACCCGAACGAGTAGCGCAAGAACAGCACACCGTCGGTCAGCGGATCTACCGTACCGTTGTCGTCGATGTCATAGAGAAGAGGCGCATCGGCGAGCGCCGCGAGGCATGCGGTCAAGTTGTCGGGATCCTCGTCGAAGCGATCGCAGGTGTCTCCCGACCCATCTCCATCGAAGTCGAGCTGCTCGGTGTTGGCGTCGGTGGGACAGTTGTCGATGAGGTCGTCGACGCCGTCCGCGTCCTCGTCCGACAACTCGAGGGTGAGCAGCGCGACCTGGTCGGAGGTAGTCGTGAGAGCCAGCCCGTGATCACCCCAGCGAATCAGATCGTCGGCAACGCCCGACACGTCGACGTCGATCGAATCGACGAACACGAACGTCGACAGCTCGTAGATGTGCACGGTGCCGCCGGAGGTGAGGAAGTACACCCGGTCCGTTGCCGGGTCGGGCGCCACCGCGGTCGCGGAGCCGACGCCGGTGTAGGTGCCGAGGAGCACCGGACTCTCGGGCGAAATCGCTTTCCCCGTGGTCGAGTAGATGACTCCCGCGGCGTGCTCGATATCGGCGCCGAAGCTACTGAACAAGTCGCGCACCGTCGTGAGCGTGACCACGCCGGTGGCATCCACTTTCATCGTCCGGAATCCGAACTCTGTCGACTCGGTGTTGTAGCCGTACAACCGATCCGCCACGGTGGCGAACTCGATGACGTTGCTCCCCGTGTGGTCGGGAGTCTGAACGGGACGCTTGACTCCTTCGTCGTAGATCGCGACGCCACCGTGTCGAGGGCTCACGCCGAGTCGTTTCAGGGAGACGGCGACGACTCCGGGATTGTCCGGCTGCACCTCGATGTCCTCGGCGTACAGCGGCCCGTACGAGGGGTCGATGCCGAGGGGAAACTGCAGGTCGAAGATCAGGTTGGGCAACTCGAGGCGGACGACGGCCGCGGCGCCGTCCAGGGCCACGTACAGATACTGCCCGTCGTCGGAGATCGCCATCTTGTTCGGCTCGCTGCCGACAAAGACGGAGTGATCGACCTGACCGCCGAGTGGATCGATGACATGGACGCGGTTGCCGACACCCGGAACGCTGCCAGGCACCGTCGCGTAGACCAGGCCGCGGTGCTGGTCGTAGATCAGGTCGTTCGCTCTCAGAGGAAGCACCTTCAACTCGGCGAAGCTCGCGCCAACGAATGGCCCCATGGCGACGCCGAGCAGGCAGAGCACTCGCAAGACAGACGTCATCCCGGTTCCCCCCTGCGCGTCCTACTGCGCGCCTCGGCCAGTCTTCCGCTCGGGCTGGCGCCCTCGACGGAGCGTCGTGCACGAAATCCGAAATACTGTAACGGATTGCGCTGCTCCAGGCGGAGATCCGCGTGAGCGTGGTGAAACGTTCCTCGTCGACAGCAGTAGGTAGGAGAGGGAGCGAAGGACGTAGTGTCGATCGTCGCTGATCTACGCCAGACCGGGCGCAACGCCCGCCGGGCGCCAGGGCTCACTCTCGCCGTCGTTCTCACGCTGGCGGTCGGCATCGGCGCCAACGGCGCGGTGTGGAGCGTCCTGCGCGCCGTCCTGCTCGAGCCGCTCCCCTACCCGCAGCCCCAGCGTCTGCTCAAAGTCACCTCCCAGTTCCCGACCCTCGGCTTCGAACAGTTCTGGATCTCTCCGCCCGAGTTCCTCGAATACCGCGAGTGGAACCGATCGTTCACCGACCTCGGCGCCTACCGGGCGATCGACGTCAGTGTCGCCGGGACCGATCAGCCGGTGCGCGTGCGCGGGGCGGTCGTGAGCGCGAGCCTCTTCTCCGTCCTCGGGGTTCCTCCGCAGCACGGCCGCGTCTTCACCGAGACCGAGGACGTCGACGGCGGCCCGCCGGTCGCGGTCATCTCGCATCGACTGTGGGTCGAGTCGTTGGGGGCATCGCCTGCCGTCGTCGGCGGACCGATCACGATCGACGGCGCCGCCCGCACATTGCTCGGCGTGATGCCGCCACGCTTCGACCTCGAGGAGGGCGGTATCCAGGTGTGGCTGCCGCTCGGGCTGTCGCCCAACGACCGGACCCGC
>DATAFT010000400.1:0-8905 GCA_036257295.1 Thermoanaerobaculia bacterium | reverse complement strand
CTCGGTGTTCCGCCACGTGCTCGAGGAGGAGATCGGGAACCCGGTCTACCTCGAGCGGCTCGCTGCCAACGAGAAGCACCGCGGCACGCGCGAAGGTCTGATGGCGATGCTCCAGGCCGCCGGCTTCACGCCCTCACGCGCGATCGGCACCAGCTTCACCATGCGCTACCTCGACGGGTCGGCGCTGCTGCGCCACTACCTCACGCTGATGGGCTTCCTGGGAGGCTGGAAGGCGGTGGTCGACGAGCCGGATCGCCGGCGCGTCTTCGACGAGCTCGAGCACCACCTCAACCATCACGCCGAGCACGAGGGCGAGCTGAGAGTGACGATCCCGGTGCTCTACCTCGAGGCCATCCGCGCGTAGGGGAGCAGCTTGTCTGCTCCCGGGATTCGCAACCAGCCGCTCACTTCGGCTGCCAGTCGTTCAGGTGCCCGATCATCTGGCCCAGGTTGGTGGACACCCGGACCGTGGCGCTGGGCCTGCGCTCGCCCTCGATCGGCACCGAAGTCTCGCGCACGATCGCCGTCTTGCCCTCGATCGACCGACCATCGGCAAGCTCGACGTGGAACGCCCGCTCGGGCGTGCCCAGCGGATCGATGGTGAAGGTCTCGACGCCCACCGTCTCGCCGTCGAGGAGCGCAAACCCCCAGATGGAGCCGCCGCCCTCGCGAGCCAGGAGCGAACCACTCTCTCCCTGCACTGCGAAGTAGGTGAACGGCCCGGCGAAGCGCGGCCGCTCGCCGGTCTGCTCGTGGTACTTGCCGCGGCTGGTGAAGCGGTGGACGCCACGAGGCGTCTCGATGGTCGCTTCCACCGTGCCGAACACCTCCATGCGACCCGGCCGCGCGCGGTCGCCCGCATGCCGCGCGCGGAACACCGCATCGACCCGGAACGGCACGGTCCCCGCGCCGAGCGGAGGATGGAAGTCTTCGTAGGTTTTCGCCTCGGCGTGCGCGGTGCAGACCATCTCGGCGGTGTGGCGCCCGCGACACTCGATCGACGCCTGTGCCGGACCGCTGACGGCGAACCCGCCTCCGCGCGCTCGACCGGTGTCGGGCCGGTGGTGTCGCCGAGCTCGACGTCCTCCTGCGCCACGCCGTAGCGCTCGTCACCGACGAAGGCGGACAGCCACAGTGTGCCCTCACCGCGGCCGGGAAAGCGCGCGATCCGAAGCCCGATTTCGGTCGCGCCGTCGTCGGTCATGGCGACCAGGGCCGAGGACTCGCCGTAGGTGGGCGACACCGCCGCGTCCGCATCGGCCGTCCGTGGCGTCGGATCTCCTCCGCTTTCAGGCGGGGACGCGCCTCTGCCGCAGGCTAGGCCGAGCAGTGCGGAGAGAGCCAGGATGCGGAGTGGCGTCATCCGCGCGTGCCCTCGGGGTCAGGAAGATCGTGCGAAGACGCCAAGGGCGGGGAAGTCGCCCTCGAGGATCGTCCCGGCGCGGTCGAAGCCCATCCACTCGGCGATCATGGTGGCGTAGACCCTGCGGAAATCGGTGGTGAACCGGGGATTGCCGTTCTCGCCCAGCTCGCCGAGGCTCGGGAAGTCGCCGTACCAGCCGCCCTTCACTCGCTTGCCGAGGATGTACATCGGTCCCGCCGTGCCGTGGTCGGTGCCGCCGCTGGCGTTCTCGTCGATGCGGCGACCGAACTCCGAGAACACCATGACGGCGACGTCGTCCGCTCGTCCGATCCTCGCCATGTCATCGAGGAAAGCGCGAAGAGCGTCGGCGGTGGACGTCAACAACCTCTGGTGGGTCAGCTCCTGGTTGCCGTGGGTGTCCCAGCCGCCGGCGCTCGTGTAGTAGATCCGCGTCGGGAAGCCGGCTTCAATGAGAGCGGTCAAGTGCTCGAGGTCGTCGCGGAGGCCGCCCGACCGGGTGCCTCGGTTGAAGGTGATCGGCGCGTGGAGCACGGCACGCA
Source organism: Thermoanaerobaculia bacterium (assembly GCA_036257295.1). Lineage (GTDB taxonomy): Bacteria > Acidobacteriota > Thermoanaerobaculia > Multivoradales > Multivoraceae > DATAFT01. The sequence continues at coordinate 6,982 of DATAFT010000400.1, read as the reverse complement.
CCGCCAGGCTTTCCAGGGTGCCGAGGTTGACGATGAATTGCTTCGGCGCGTCTGGCCTGAAGTCGTCGGCGAAGCGCCCGAGCCAACCACGGGTCTCCGAGCCGTGAGGAACGGCGGTATGCCAGTAGTCCAGGGACGAGAAGTGGGAAAGGCTGGAGTTGGGGTAGCCGCAACCGTGGACCACCGCCATCCTGCCGTCCTTGAAGAGACGCTCGAAGCCCGCGGCGCGAGGGTGGAAGCCGAACTCGTCGCTGACGCGGCGCGCGGCCGCTTTGGGGATCGACAGCGAGGGCCGAGCCCGGTAGTAGTGGTCGTTCTCGATCGGCACCAACACGTTCAAGCCGTCGACGCCCCCCGTCAACTCGACGACGACGAGGATGCGCTCGTTCTCGTGTTCGCCAGCGCGCGACTCCTGGGCCAGGGCCGCGTACGAGCGCTGCAGGAACGAGGGCAGGGCCGCCGAGGCGCCGAGGCCGACCAGGCTCGTGCGCAGGAGATCCCGTCGCGTGCAGGAGGAGCGATGTGGCTCGAGGAAGTTGGCCATTCTCGATTCTCCTCGGTCGCCGTCGGCCAGAAACGAGTGAGGCCGGCCTCGCGGCCGGCCTCGTTGCTACTCCGAAGAAGAGTGATAGTGGATCAGGCGGCCTGACCCACCACCGACACGAAGCTCACGCACCGCCCGGGCGCGCCGCCCAGGTTGTGGGTGAGACCGAGCTTCGGGTTCTTGATCTGGCGGGGTCCGGCCTCGCCGCGGAGCTGCAGCCACATCTCGTACATCATGCGCAGGCCCGACGCTCCGATCGGGTGGCCGAAGCTCTTGAGGCCGCCGTCCGGGTTGACCGGCTGTGCGCCGGCGAGGTCGAAGCGTCCGTCCATCACGTCCTTCCACGCGGTGCCGCGCGGCGAGAACCCGAGGTCCTCCATCAGTACCAGCTCGGTCGGCGTGAAGCAGTCGTGGACCTCGGCCATACTGATCTCGGCGCGCGCATCCTTGACGCCGGCCTGCTCGTAGGCGTCCTTCGCGCTCGCCACCACCTCGGGGAAGGTGGTGAAGTCGTAGTCCTGGCGCATCGAGCCCTCGGCCGGGCCGGCGATGAACGAGAGCGCCTTCACGAAGATCGGGTTGTCGTTGTACTTGTGAGCGTCCTCGGCGCGGCAGACCACCGCGGCGGCGGCGCCGTCGGAGACGCCGGAGCAATCGAAGATGCCGAGGCAGCCCGCCACCTTGGGCGACGCCTTGATCTTCTCGATCGGGACTTCCTTACGGAACTGCGCCCGCTCGTTGCGCGCGCCGTTGTAGTGGTTCTTCCAGGCGATGCGCGAGATCACGTCCTTGAGCTGGTCCATCTCGACGCCGTACTTCTTGGCGTAGGCGGGAGCGAGCAGCGAGAAGTTGGCGGGCGCGGTGATCCCGGTGTCGGTGCCGTCGTTGGGCGGCGCGTTGCCGGTGAGCCCCGAGAAGCCCGAGTCCTTGAGTTTCTCGACGCCGATCGCCATCACCAGGTCGTAGGCGCCGCTCGCCACCGCGTAGCACGCGTTGCGAAGCGCCTCGGAGCCGGTGGCGCACATGTTCTCGAGCCGGGTGACCGGCTTGTACTGGATCTTGAGCGGGAGCGAGAGCGTGAGGCCGGAGACGCCGCTGCCGGTGGTGCCGAGCCAGTAGGCGTCGATCTGGTCGGGATCGACGCCGGCCGAGGCGTAGGCGTCGCCTGCCGCGTCGATCAACAGATCGCTAGCGCTCTTGTCCCAGCGCTCGCCGAAGGCGGTGCAGCCCATGCCGACGATCGCCACGCGATCACGAATTCCCTTACTTGCCATCGCTCGCTCCTTTTCTCTTCCCGATCTTCAGCGCTTGGGACGGGCCTTCCAGAAATAGTTGTGCACACCGCCGGCGGTGTACATCTTCCGGAAGGTCATCTCCAGCTCGTCACCGATCGCCACCTGCTGTGGATCGACATCGGTCATTTGACAATTGATTCTGCCGCCCTTGGCGAAGTCTACCACCGCGGCCACGACCGGCGGCTGCATGGAATAGGCCAGGTAATCGAGGGTGTAGGTGGCGATCTTGCAGTCGGCGTCGGAGAAGGCCTCCTCGGCCATCTGGTCGACCGCGCCGCACATCACGCACACCCGCTGGGGCGGTAGGTTGGCTGCGCCGCAGGAGGTGCAGCGGCCGCCGACGAAGCCGAACTTCCAGTGCTCGCTGCGCTGCATCGGCGGGCCGGCCGGGCGGTCCGGATCGGGCCGGCGGGGCGGCTCGAACGGCAGGATGCCGCGCCACTTGAGGTAGGTGTTGTAGGCGAGGTCGTTCCTCTTTGACTTGGCCCAGCGCTCGACGCTGTGCCGCGGCCGGCCCTTGGCGATCTTGTCGGTGATCTCGAGCACGATGGCGTCGGCGCCATCAGCGCCGCACAGCACGGCGATGCGATCGCCGGGCGCGGCGGAGTCCAGCGCGCTCGCCAGCATCACGCCGATGTGCGCGGCGCCGGCGCGGCCGAGACTGCCCGAGAAATCGTCGGCCGCCTGCTCGGGCTTGATCTTGGCGATGCCGAGGAACTCGCGGTTGACGCGCGGGTTGGTGCTGTCGACCAGGACCTTCGAGATCTGATCGGGCTTGAGACCCGCCGACTGGACGGCGCGCTTGAGCGTGTCGCCCAGGATCGGGAGCATGACCTCGGCGCCGAAGCGCTCCTCCCATTGCCGCGGGAACGCCATCTCGGGAGTGCGCCAGGTGTCGAGGAACTCTTCTGTGAAGGAGGCGCGGCCGACGATGCGCGCGATCGCTTCGTCGTCGCCGCCGAAGATGAACGCGGCCGCGGCGTCGCCGCCGCCGCTCTCGCGCGCGCCGCCGGGCGCGCCGATCGACATGTCGGCGAGCGCCACCAGCGGCGTGCGTCCCGCTGCCGCGAGGTCGAAGCCGACCAGGATCGAGGAGAGTCCGGCGCGGCTCGAGCCGCCGGTGTCGATCGCGGTCACTCCCTTGGGAAGGCTCAGTGCCGCCTGAAGCGTCGCAGCGTTCAGCTTCTCCGCGTACGGCGGGCTGGTGCTGGTGAAGAGTAGGGTGTCCACTTCCGGGCCGTCGCGCAACGCGTCACGCGCGGCCTCGACCGCCATCGACGCCGTGTCTTCGTCGTAGCTCGCGACGGCGCGCTCACCGCGGCCGCCGTCACCCATCGCGGTCCGCTGCAGGCGGAAGTAAGGGATATAGCTTCCATAACGAACGATTCCAGACATCCGACCTTCCTCCTCGACTGGGGGACCCGCGCGATCGTCGCTTCGGGGCGCCGAAGCTTACTCCATCCGCAACGCCACCTGGCGCAGACCCCATCGGATGCGGCTGGTCGCGACCGGCATGTAAGCGAGGTCGTCGAGAGCCTGCTGCAGAGCGTCGATCTCATCCGCCGGCGCCAGGACCGTGGCGTCCTGGTGCGCCGCGCGCACCGTGGGCAGGTTCCAGGCGAACATGGTGGCCGCGTCGCGATCGGACACGTCGTGCTCGACGACGCGGTCGATCAGCACGGTCAGGCCGCCGATCGCCGCCGCCTCGACGGCCAGGCGTGGACCGATGTAGAGCTCCGTGCCGCGCACGTTGAGACTGCGCGCGATCAGGTCGAGATAGACGCGAAACGGTTCGACCTCGGTCGCGATCCACTCCGGCTCTTCGAGCAGGATCCAGCCGCCTGGCCTCAGGTTCGCGCGCCAGGAAGCGAACACCGCGCCGAGATGGGCTAGGTGGGTGAGGAGGAACCGCGAGTACATGAGGTGCGCGGGCGGCGTCGGGAACGCGACGTCGGTGACGTCGTGGAGCTGGAAGCTCACCCGCGTGGGCTGCAGGCGCCGCGCCTCGTAGAGGAACGCGTCGGAGGCGTCGAGACCGATGACGTGGCGATCGAGAGCCGTCGCGAGCAGTCGCGTGGTGTGTCCGGGCCCGCAGCCGAGGTCGATCACCGTTGCCGGGCCTTGCGGCTCGAGCCCGCCGAAAAGGCTGTTCCAGGCGCCGAGGAAGTCGAGAGTCGGCGGCTCGAACACGCGGGCGAGAACGCGCAGGCGACGGGCGGCGAGCTCGGTGTCGCCGAAGAGGTAGGTCATTCGGGCGCAGCTTGCCTGCTTTCGGCGCTCTGGCGCAAGGCTACGTCGCGAGCAGGAAGGGAGCAGGCGAGCTGCTCCCCTTCTAGGCTGCCGAAGTTCTCTCCGCTCTCCGGCTGCTCTATCCTCCCCAACGCGATGGCGCTCGGCGCACTCTTCCTGGTCGTCCTGTCGGCGTTCCTTCACGCCGCCTGGAATGCTGCCGCCAAAGGCAGCGGCGCGCCGGCTGCGTTCGTTTTCCTCGCCGACCTCACGGCGCTGGTGGTCCTGATGCCGGCGTTCTTCTTCTTTCGCCTGGCCGATCTGACGCCGGAGGTGTGGCTCATGGTCGTCGCCACCGGCGCCATCCATGGCGTCTATGCCTGGAGCCTGACCCGCGCCTACGAGAAGGGCGACCTCACGCTGGTCTATCCGATCTCGCGCTCGACTCCCGCGTTCGTGCCCTTCCTGGCCGTTCCACTCCTGGGCGAGCGAGTGAGTCTCGCCGGTGGCTTCGGCATCGCCCTGGTGATGATCGGGATGTGGATGGTCTCCACCAACGCGCGGGTCGCCGGTCTGAACCTGGTCACTCCCGAGCTGCGCTTCGCCTACGTCACACTGGCCGCGACCGTGGCGTACTCGCTGGTCGACAAGCGCGCGATGGCCCTGCTCGACGCCAACCCCTGGCAGGGGCCAGCGCCGCGCGCGGTCGCCTACTACGCGCTGTTGTGCGTCTCGTACCTGCCGTTCTTCTTCGTCTTCTCGCGGCGCCGTCTCCAGCTCGGCTCGCTCAAGGCGACGGCTCGCGCCCGGCCGCTCGCGATCGTCTCCGTGGTGATCGCGAGCTTCGTCAGCTACACGCTCATCCTGCAGGCGCTGCGCACCGCGCCCGTGAGCTATGTGGTCGCGACGCGCCAACTGAGCGTGGTGTTCGCGGTCGCCCTGGCGCTGTTCTGGCTGCGCGAGCGGCCGAGCCGCGCGCGGATCGTGGGCGCGCTGCTCACGGTTGTGGGTGTTGCGACGATCGGCCTGGCGGGCGCTTGACGCTCTGCTACTCGGTGACCTGACCGGGAGCATCCGATCACGATCCACCGCGCGTCGCGCCCCGCGGCTCAACGTGGGAACGGCCAGGGCAGGATCTCGGTCGACACTTCTTCCCCCGAGGCGGCGCGCGAGCGGTCGGCCAGATCGTAGATCCGTACCCCCGCGAACTCGAGCTCGACGGCAGGCGGCCAGTCGAGGCTGCCGAACGAGCTCGCCCCCGCGAAACGTCGCCGAAACACCGGTTCCTCCCAGGGCTCGAGCACGAGGTAGGGCTGGTATCCGAGCTGGCGCAGCCGGCCGACGACCTGATCCAGCCGGAATCGCCGGATCCGGTCGTAGCGGACGATCGGGCGATCGGAGTAGTAGCGGATGCCGCCGCTGTGCTGCATTGCGAGGAACACGGCGCGCTCGGGGAGCCGGCGCGCGATGTGCTCGCCGATCAGCGCGTACTTGTACTCGCCCTCGGTGTCGAACGCGGCGTGATCGCGGGCGTAGACGACGCCGTGCCAGGAAACGGCGACGGTCGCGGCGACCGCCGCGAGGGCCCGCCACCGCCGTGGCGCCAAGCTGGCGAGCGCGAGGATTCCCGTGCTCGAGGCCACCACCAGCGCGGGAATGGCGGGCAGCAGGAAGCGTAACCGCCAGTGGGCGTCGAAGCCGGGATAGAAGAGATAGCACGCGAACACGGCAAGGACGAAGGCGAGCGCTACACCGACGATGTCGCGGGCCGCGGACGCGACGGCGGCAGTCGCAGCCTTGCTCCGCAGCAGAAAGGGAGCGACCAGCGCGGCGCCGATCAACGGCGTGTGCATCTCCCAGGTGAGGACGGGATAGCGCGCCAGGTTCGGGAGCGCGTGCTCGATCGCGAAGAGCCTCTTCACGTCGTAGCCCGACGCGAGCGGAGAGCCATACAGGTACGCGTTGATTGCGGCGACCGCGAGGCAGCAGGGAACGACCCCGGCCATGAAGAGGAGCAGCCGCGCCGGCGCCACCCGGCGAGCGCGCCACTCGACGATCGCCCGCCACAGCAGGTAGGCGCCGGGAACCATGGCGACCGGCACCAGGTTGGGACGGATGAGGATCGCGATCCCCGCGGCGAGCCCGGTGCCCGCGGCAGCCAGCCGGCCGTCTCGGACGAGGAGGGCGAGGGCCAGCGCCCACCAGGCCGCTGCGGGCAGGTCGCTCATGGGCGAGGCGGTGATCAGGAACAGAAAGGCCGGGCTCGACGCCAACCAGGTGGCGGCAAGCACTCCACCCCAAGGGCCTGCGGCGCTTCGACCGAGCAGGAACGTCGACCACACCGCGAGCCCGCCGGCGAGCGGCACCACCCAGAAGACCGCCCGCCGTCCAGCCGTCCGCTCGAACAACGCCATCTGCATCGGCAGCCCCGGAGCGTAGGCTGGCACCAGGGCCTGGTGTCTTCCCGAGAAGAGGTAGCCGAGCGGAGCCAGCGCATGACGCGGCAGCGTCGGTGAGACGTTGTCGTAGAGCGGCGGCTCCACACGGAGCTTCCCGGTCGACCAGAGATGGGCCTGGCTCACGTAGCCGTACGAATCCGCCCCGGCGGCGACTAGCGCGCCCTCCACCAACCCGAGCACCACGATCGCGAGCGCCGCCGCCGCGGCGAGCGCCGCCGCACCGCGCTCCAGCAGCCAGCCGCGATCCACGTTAGACAAGGGCTCAACCGCCGAGGTGGCCGAGGAGCGCGGTTTCCGGTGACTCGAGATCGAACGGACCCTGGTAGCGCTCGCCTGTGAAGCGCAGGAGGTAGCCGCCAGCGTTCACAGTCGCGACCGGCGGCTGGCTGTAGTCGTCGAGCACCCAGCCGCGCAGCGCCGACATCACGCCCCCGTGACTCACTACCACGACCTCG